>CAYGHB010000115.1:0-5751 GCA_964349375.1 uncultured Syntrophomonadaceae bacterium
TATACAAACCGATTCCAAGCAAGGCATAAGAACTTTTTAAAGTAATGGCGAACCAGCGTGTAAAACCGGCGATCGAACCGATTGAATAACCGATCCCCCTGCTGACAAAAAAATAGACGCCGCCTGCTTTCGGCATGGCGGTTGACAATTCGGCTGCACTCAGTAAAGTAGGCAAGGCAATCATTGCGGCTAAACCATAAGCAATGATCACGGCTGGGCCTGCCCGGCTAAACGCGATACCGGGAAGAACAAACAACCCGGCAGCGATCATGGAACCAGCAGTGATCATGATAACATCGAGTAAACCTAATTCTCTCTTCAGCAACTAGTATTTTCACCTGGCCGGAATCATTTATTTTTCAGCCTATTTACCTTATTACTGTAACATTGCAAAATGCAAGTTTCAATACTTATGAATCCACCCAATCGATTAAGTTGCTTAAGTACAAAACTAGGAGTATTATTCTCAATGGGAAAAACTGATTTGTAAGTTTGATTCTGGAGGCATCAGCGGTGGATTTACTATTTCTGCTGTTAGGTTTTATCCCGCTGCTCTACGGGGCAACTTTGCTGGTTGACAGCGCTACTTCCCTGGCCAGCAAATTAAATATCCCCAATATTGTCATTGGCCTCACCATCGTTGCCTTCGGCACTTCATCGCCGGAACTAATTGTTAACTTGCTATCTGCTGCATCCGGCAACACAGAGCTTGCCCTGGGCAACATTATCGGCAGCAACATTTTTAACACCCTGGTAATCTTAGGGCTATGCGCTCTAATTGTTCCTCTGGCGGTTAAATCAAATACCGTGTGGGTGGAAATACCCTTAAGCCTGCTGGCGGCTGTTTCATTGTTGGTATTAGCGAACGATGCTCTACTTGATCATGCTGACTTCTCTGTAATTTCAAGAATCGATGGTTTGAT
Source organism: uncultured Syntrophomonadaceae bacterium (assembly GCA_964349375.1). GTDB lineage: Bacteria > Bacillota > Dethiobacteria > DTU022 > DTU022 > UBA993. The sequence continues at coordinate 924 of CAYGHB010000115.1, forward strand.
TTTGCTCTTATTCTTCATCATCTTTATGGGCTATAACGTAAATATGATGCTACGCGGATCGTTTAGCGATGAAATTGCCGTAAAAGATTATAAGCTGAAAACTGCAGTTTTACTGCTGATTATGGGCTTCGCTTTACTCTTTGCCGGGGGTAAAATAATTGTAGTTTATGCTGTCAGGCTGGCTGAGAGTTTCGGGATTGCCGAGAGGATAATTGCCTTAACCATTGTTTCAGCGGGCACTTCCCTGCCCGAGTTGGCGACATCGGTAATCGCCGCCAGGAAGAATAATCTTGACCTGGCCGTGGGAAACATTGTCGGCTCAAATATCTTTAATATTTTTTTAATCCTCGGCACATCAGCTCTAATAAAGCCGATAAAGCTGCAGGGTTATGCCAATCTTGATCTGCTGGTCAATATTTTTGCCGGTTTGTTGCTCTTTATCTTCCTCTTTACCGGTAGGGGCCGCCAACTGGAACGTTGGGAAGGCCTTTTATTTCTGGCAACGTACCTGGCGTACTTAAGCTATATCACCGGGTTATTCACGATTTAATCAATCGCGCATAGGCTCAATTGAGCCATAAAGAATGTCGAAGACCTCCTCGCGGATAGAACAGAGTTCTTTTCCAATAATAAAGGGGGCTTTACAGCCCCCTTATACTTACCCGTTTAAAATAAAAGTTTTATGGTGAACTTTAAGTTTTAGCAAACTCCTTTTCCGCTTCGCTGATGATCTCGCGAAGCGTTGTCGCTACTGAGTCGGGCAGCGGTTCCGGCTGGTGAGTGGCCAGGATCTCCCTGGCAAACTCGTTGCAGCGGGTATGCATATCCTTGCCGCCAGCATCTTTCCAGACCCCGCGGGTGTTGCGGTCGATCAGCGGGCTCTGCGACTGGTTCTGTTTAAAATGATCAAAGGTATGCTGGTGGGTGACAAATTCACCGCCGATACCAACCTCTCTGATCACATCGACAGCCAGGGTTTCATCGTTTACCGGAACCCCGTCCAGCATACGGCGAATCATGCGGACAAACTCGTTATCGGCAACCAGCAAGCCAAAGTCCATGGTCATTCCCAGCTCCACCATCCCAAGACCGTAGATCATGTTGGCACCTGCCAACGCTGCAGTCAAGAGAGTCAGAGTCCGTTCCTGACCGGCTTGAAGATCGCCCAGTTTGCTGTCAGTCTATGAACCGGCCAGGAAGCTGGGTATACGATAGCTCTTGGCCATGGCCGCCACACAGGCACCAAGCATGGCCATCTCCGGACAGCCAACGGTAGCGGTACCACGGCGCATCTCCATCATTGTTGTCGAACTGCCGTAAATGTTCGGGGTGCCCGGTTTGGTCAGCTGGCTCAGGCAGATGCCGGCCAGCACCTCAGCGTTATGAGTCACCAGGGTACCCGCCAGTGTAACCGGGCTGGTACCTCCGGCCAGGGCCATGGAGAGCACGTTAACCGGGATCTCCTGACGGGCATAGGCAATAATCGTTTCGCAGGTTTCGCCGGCCAGCGACAGCGGACTTTGCGGACAAACGTCGGCCGAAATGATCGGCCGGGCGCGCAACTGCTCTCTGCCGCCGACGACAGCCGAAGCCATCTCAATAATCAGCTCGGCCAGTCGGAAGTTAAAAGGAGCTGTGCTACAGTGCTTCGAGGTGTTGGAGATCATCGCCTCAAAGTTGTGCAGGGGGAAGATGGCCTGGTTCACGTCGCGCGGCACAACCGGGCAGTCGAGGATATCGTACTGATCGAGGTAGTCAACCAGTTTTGAAACATCTTCAGTGTCCTTCTTGGTTGATTCACGGATCGAGCCGTCTTCTAAGTCAGCCACCTGCACGCCGCAGCTGAAGTTGCAAAAGCCGACCCGTCGACCGCCCATCACATAATCGTGCTGCGGATTGCGTGCCGCCAATACAAAACTGGGGGGAGCCGAGCGGATACAGTCTTCTACCACATGAGCTGGGAAGTAGACTGCCTGACTGGCTTTATTAACCGTGCAGCCGCCACCGTGGTAGATCTCAAGGGCGTCGTCACTGTACACTTTAATCCCGGTATGTTTCAGAACTTCTAAAGTGGCATCATGAATACGGTCCACCGCCGCGTCGGAGATGCAGTTTAAGCCGAATCCTTCAACCATCATTTCGGCTGCTGCCTTGCTACGTCTCAATTTGGAAAACCTCCTTTACCCCTAAAAACAGGGCAATATTTCTGCTGCAATGCCGCAGAAATCATACCATATTCGCAAATCGCCGGTCAAACTGATCAGAGTGTCTGTTCATAAGCAGATTATAACCATTTTTTACGCCTGAAATAGAGTAGCAAAATAACGGCAACAGCTGCCATCAAGCCCAGGGCGAAAGGATAACCGTACAGCCATTCCAGCTCGGGCATAAACTTAAAATTCATGCCGTAGATGCCTGAAATAAGAGTCAGGGGAATAAATATGGCGGCAAAAATAGTGAGGACTTTCATTACCTCATTTAGCTTGTTATTGACGCTTGAAAGGTAGATATCAAGCATGCCTGAGAGCATTTCCCGGTAGATTTCGATCGTGTCGATGATCTGCACCACGTGAGAATAAACATCGCGAAGGTGCAAAGCTACAGAAGGGTTCACAAACACTGTGTCAGATTGCTCAAAAGCGATCAGCGCTTCGCGCAGAGGCCATGCAGCCTGACGCATAGCAATCATTTCCCGCTTGAGGTTATGCACATTCTGCAGTGTTTTATTGTCGGGCTGGGTCAGGATTGACTCCTCCAGGATTTCCAACCTTTCCCCCGTTTTTTCAAGCACTGCAAAGTAATGATCAACAATATTATCCAGAAGGGCATACGCCAGGTAGTCTGATCCCTTGCTGCGGAAAGTCCCTTTATTGGTCTTCAGATGCTTTCGTATCGCAGTGAAAATGTCAGTCTCGCGTTCACTGATGGACAACACATAATTGCTACCGATGACCATACTTACCTGTTCCGATTCAATTGTATTTGTACTCTCATCAATGCTCAGCGCCCTGCAGGCAAAATAAGTATAGCCTTCGTAGTCTTCCTGTTTAGGCCTCTGGCCTGTATCGAGAATATCTTCGATTGTTAATGGATGCAAGTTAAAAAAAGAGCCTATTTCCTGAAGCAGATCGATCCGGGCCAGACCATCTATATTTACCCAGAGGACCGGAGCCCCTGCCTCCATTATTTTCCGGCATTCTTCGATATTATCGGTTTTATTCTCCCAGTAAACATCCTCCCCGAAGCCGCAGACAGTAACAAGGCTGGCGCTGCTTTTTAGTTCCCCTATATGGAGAAGAGTACCTGGCGGCAAACCCGCTTTGTGCGACTGTTTGATCACCTTTGTCATTATTTGTCACCTGCTTTCAAGGGATCACTCTGGCTTAGACAATCTCATTCACTTTTCTTTGAAAAAATCATAAATCCGTTCCCCAAAATCTTTAGCTTCAGCATAGGCTCCGTGACCTAAGTCGGGGTAAATGTGTAAGCGGCTGTTTGGGATGGCAGCGGCAATATCCTGCTGCACTTCAGCGCCGCCTACTATGTGGTCTACTCCGCCGCCTATAACAAACGTAAGGCAGTTGATCTGCGAAAGGTCCGCATAAGCATCGTGTGTCAGGCAGGCTTCAGCCTGGATCAGGAAGCGCTGCTGTGACTTAGGCCTGCTCATTTTTTTGATCAACCAGTAGAATGGGCGCACCCTCTTCAGGTATTTTTCGGTGTAGCTTTTTTCCATCATATCGACTGCAAGGTCGTCGTAATGTTCATCCCCGGCCAGGGTGACCCAGTTACCGATAACCTGCCGGGTTGTAGTATTCTGCCTTGAAACAGAAATTACAATAGCCAACTTGATAATTTTTTCCGGATAATCAATAGCAAGCCACTGCGAAATCATTCCTCCCTGAGAGATACCCATGACATTGGCAGGCGCAATGCCTAATTGATCCATAACCAGGGTCAGGTCGGCAGCCATCTGCCTGGTTGTATAACCGGGTTTGAGCTCATTTTTTCTGCTGATCACGTAAACCTTAAAATCGCGGGCCAGGAAACGGTAGATGAACCATAGCATCAGGCCGGTTCCCTTCACAGTCTTCAACCCGTCGCTAAGGCCGGGAATAATTAAAAGTGGTGTTTTACCCCTGCCGAAAGCAACATAGTCGGTGGCGCTACCGTTAATTGCGATTGTTTTATCTTCGATACTGAGCAATTTCTTTAGCATAATTATTACCCCTCTTATTCTAAAGCATGCAACCAGGGATAAATATTCTTTGATTCTGTATCTTTTCCCTGCTTATTTCCAGCGAATAAATAATCTGTCTGTTAGTTATTATTGTTAAATAACCTTAGAATAATAACAATAAGCCGACTTTGAGATCTAATTAAGGCAAACAGCTGCAAAAGCAAAACTAGCACAGGGCGATTTCAGAGCAGAGAAATCCACCTGACCTTCAGCAAAAAAGCAAAATAAATTATCATATTGATCTTCATAATATTTTGATGTATGATTAGTATGAAGGAGTTGATGAATATGCGCACAACCCTAAATCTGTCTGAACAGGTAGTTAAAGAAGTTGAGGCTCTATACGGATCTGATAATCGTTCCAGGGCTGTTGAGAGAGCTCTAGAGGATGCGATCAGGCAAAAAAAACTGCAGGCCTTTATGTCTTTAAAGGGAAGAGTAGCAATAGACGAAGAAGCGGTGAAAAGAATCAGGGAAGCGGAGATAGCTGAAAATGAAGATAATCGTTGACACGTCGGTTTGGATTGAATATCTGAAAAACAGGCCGACGTTGGCTGAAAATCTGGACCAGCAATTACTGGCAGGTAG
>CAYGHB010000116.1:0-5750 GCA_964349375.1 uncultured Syntrophomonadaceae bacterium
TGCCGATCGTTACCGAGGTAATTGACCCCCGCGATGTTTCCTGGGTCTGCGAGTTTGCCGATATCCTGCAGATTGGGGCTCGCAACATGCAAAACTTCTCCCTGCTAAAAGAGGTCGGCCGTTCCCCCAAACCGGTTCTACTCAAGCGGGGAATGTATTCTACACTTAAAGAATGGCTAAACTGCGCCGAATATATCCTGGCCGAAGGTAACATCAATGTAATTCTTTGCGAACGCGGCATCAGAACCTTTGAAACCTATACCCGCAATACCCTTGACTTAAGCATGATTCCGGCCCTTAAAGAACTGACGCATCTGCCGGTGATGGTCGACCCCTCGCACGGTACCGGCAAGCTTAGCCTGGTTGAAAAAATGAGCCTGGCGGCCATAGCGGCCGGAGCTGACGGCCTTTTAGTCGAGGTGCATATCAACCCCTGTGAGGCAAAAAGCGATGCTGATCAGCAGTTGAACCCGGAGCAATTTAAGCAGCTGATGCAAAAAATACGCAAGCTTGAACACTTTATGGCCGACCCGCTATTTAATACTTCGATCACTGGGGGAAAAGAACAATGAAACTTGACGAAATCAGGCATAGAATAGATCTAATCGACTCGAAGATTTTAAAACTTTTAAACGATCGCTTGGAACAGGGGCTTTTAGCGAAGCGTTTCAAAGATCAAATTGTAGATCCCCGGCGTGAAGAAGAGATTATGGAAAAAGTTAAGCACAACCCGAACGCCCTCGTAGAAAAAGACTTCAGCGAAGATCTCTACAAGATTATCCTCACACAGAGCAAAAAGCTGCAGGGGCGGGAGCTGATCATTACCGGATTCCAGGGCGATCACGGGGCATATAGCGAAGAGGCGGTCAGGCTATATAATAAAGATTATGTAACACTACCCTGCGTTACCTTCAATGAAGTTTTCGAAGGAGTAAACTCAGGCATGTACGACTATGGCATCGTTCCGGTGGAAAATACCTTAGGCGGGATTGTCGGTCCGGTGAATGAGTTGCTGCTAAACACCGAGCTACAAATTATTGGCGCTATTGATATGCCGGTTCACCACTGTCTGCTGATGGTGCCCGGAACCGACCACCGTGAAATCAGGGAAGTTTACTCGCATTCACAGGCGCTGGCCCAGTGCAGGCGTTTCCTCTCCCGCAACAATTTAACTCCGGTGCCCTATTTTGATACGGCCGGGGCGGCGATGATGCTGGCGGAAAAACAGCCGCGCGGTGCAGCTTGCATTGCCGGCAAACTGGCGGCGAAACTATATAGCCTTGAGGTTTTAAAAGAAAATATTGAAGACTTAAGCAAAAACCGCACCAGGTTTTTACTGCTATCGAAAGGTTTACCGGCTGAAGAGGGCAGTAAATGCACCATTACTTTTACTACAGAGCATAAGGCGGGGACCCTTTTTGGGGTGCTCGAGCTTTTTGCCAACTCCGGTATTAACCTGACCAGGATTGAATCGATCCCCAACGAGCCGGGCGATTATTCTTTTTTCCTGGATTTCGACGGCTCGATCAAGGATCCAAACGTGATAAAAACCCTGGAGCAGGCAGAAAAGCAAACCGCCGGTTTTAAGTTGCTTGGCTGCTACAATGAAAAATTCATAGAAGATTAGTTGCTATTCCCTTATTAAATAATGTAAATCGAGATCACGACTGGTGACCATTTACCTTTGCAAGCCAGTCGTGTAGTTTTTTGTTTTCCCGGCGCACATAGAAATAGTTAATCAGGGGGATGAACCTGTTTAAGGTATTGGTAGCGCGGAAAATACCCGAAGGAAAGATGTTGAGCTGGTTTTTCTCTATTCCTCTAAACATCGCTATCGCTACATCTCTGGCGCTCTGTGTCGGCCAGGGCACCGGAGGGTTGTCTCCCGCCGCTTTAAAGAAATTTGTTTTAGTGGCTACCGGAAAGGCTACCTGAAAATACTGACCCTCTCCCAGCTCAAAGCGGTAGGCATCGGCAAACCCACGGATCGCAGCCTTGGTAGAACTGTAGAGAGCGTAACCGGGAATAGATAAAAAACTCATGGCGCTTGCGGTGCAGATAAAGTTGTAGGGTCTGGTGCCTTTGATTGTTTTCATCTTTTGGGCTGCATAAAAAAGCCCGGTGGTGTTTGTTTCAAAAATGCGCCTGATGTGATCCCAGTCCGGCTCGCCCAGCTTTTCGTAGTAGGCAAAGCCGGCGTTAGCCACGAACAAGTCGATATCCCCAAGTTTCTCAAGGGCGAAGCTAAAGAGCTGATCAAGATCCTTTTTTGCAGAAACATCGCAGTTTATCTTGCAGAGGTTTTTGTGTTCAAGGTCTGTTTCTTCGATGGTCCTGGAGGCTGCCACGACCCGGGCGCCGGTATTGAGCAGCAGGGAAAGCAGCTCCCGGCCAATCCCCGATGAAGCCCCGGTTATAATTACGTTGCTATTTTTGATGATCATCTGATAATCCATACCTCCCCAGGTTATCCTCAAAATGCTGAGCTAAGCCCCTGTTTTGTCAATTATAACCTAAAATGCATCAAAATCAGCATGTCCCGATGAATTTTCTCCAGACAACCCTGTTCTTTTATCGCTTGGTTTATTTCCCTTGCTAAACCCTATTATACCGTGTATTATAGATATGACAAGCTATATGTTTATGTTGTCAGAAAAAACATAAAAACGAGAGGAGGAAATCTAATGAAAGATCATAATCGGTATGAAGCAATGCTTGAAGAACTGGTGCAGGGTTTCACCGCCTGGTTTCAGAGCGAAGAGGCTCTTGAAAAAGGGAAAATGTCGAAAAATCTTTATCCCTACAGTGAAATATTTAAACCCATTCAGGTTAATGGTCTAAAGATAAAAAACAGGATCGTTATGGGCCCGATGGGTAATATTTCGATGGGTGAAGAACTTGGGCGCCCTTCGGAAAAGATGATCAGCTATTTTGTTGAGAGAGCGAAGGGCGGCACCGGTTTGATCACCACCGGGCTGGTGCCGGTCAGTCAATATATCGATCCCTCGGTTACAGAGCTGGGCGATCGCAGCTATTTTCCCCGGATTGACAAATCGCGCACTGTTTATGCCGGCTGGCGGAACCTGGCTGAGGGAGTTCATGTTTATGGATCGCGGGTATTCATCCAGCTTACCCCGGGTTTAGGGAGGGTTGGCTCCCCGGAATGCCTGCTTAAAAAATTTAAAATGCCTGTATCCTCTTCCTGGAACCCGAATTTTTATCTTCCTGCCGTACCCTGCCGGCCCCTTACGGACGGCCAGTGCAAGAAGATAATCAAGGCTGCAGCGCAGCTTTCGGCTGATGCCAAGGCCCTGTTGATTGATGGTGTGTATCTGCATGGCCATGAGGGTTACCTTTTGGAGCAGATGACCAACACGGCTTTTAACCGCCGTAAACTGGGCCGTTATGCCAACTGGCAGCAGTTTGGCCTCGACCTGGTGCAGGCGATCCGCGAAAGGTGTGGGGCATCATACCCGATCATGTACCGCATCGACCTGTCGCTGGCGCTTAATGCAACCTATGGCAGCAAGATGAAAGAGATCGCATCCCTTAAAAAATTTGTCAACGAACGCACCGTAGCGATGACTCTTGATTACATGGCTAACCTGGTTAAAGCCGGGGTCGATATTTTTGATGTTGACCTGGGATCTTACGACAACTGGTGGTTGCCTCATCCCCCGGCATCAATGCCTCCCGGCTGTTACCTGCCGGTTTCAGGCCTGGTTAAGCAGTATTTTGCAGACCAGGGGGTACGTTCCAACGCCGGCCTTGAAGTACCGGTGGTGGCGGTAGGCAAACTTGGTTATCCCGATTTGGCCGAACAGGCTCTTCGCGAGGGCTATTGTGATATGGTGATGCTGGCCAGACCTTTATTAGCCGACCCTGAGTGGCCCAAAAAGGCATACAGCGGCAGGGTTGAAGAAATAGTGCCCTGTATCGGAGACCAGGAAGGCTGCATCAACGAATTTATCCATGGCGGGCATCCGCAGTGCGCTGTTAACCCGCGCAGCGGTTTTGAAGAAATCTTCAGTGCCGAGCTGCCCCGGGCCAATCGACCCAAAGCGGTGGCAGTCGTCGGGGCCGGCCCGGCCGGGGCGGTTTGCGCCTGCACTGCTGCAGCCAGGGGGCACAAAGTTACCCTATTTGAAAAAAACCCAAAGGTTGGGGGAGCCCTGCTGGCAGGCTCGGTGCCGGGATTTAAATATGATGTCAAAAACTATGTTGACTATCTGAACCGGGAGGTAGAGGAAGCCCGGAATAATTATGGCTTAAAGGTCGAATTTGCTTCTGAAGTTAATTTGCCACAGCTTACGGGTAAGGATTTTGATGTCCTGATCCTGGCCACGGGTACCAGGAACTGCGCACTGCCCATTGATGGTGTAAGCCTGCCCCACGTGCATCAGGCTGCCGACTTGCTTAGAAACCCGTCTATAGCTGAATCTGCTGACAAGATTCTGATCATTGGTGGCGGCGATGTGGGTTGCGAGACTGCTTACTACCTTGCCTGCGAGAAAGGCAAACAGGTAATCGTCGTCGAAATGCTGCCCTATTTTATGAAAGAAACCTGCACTGCCAACCGGGGTCATATTCTTTATTCCCTGGAAAAAGCAGGCGTCACGCTCTGGAACTGCTCTCATGTGCAGTCCGTAGAAGAACGCCAGGTAACCGTAAACAGGAATGTTTCGCCAACTGTGCCCAATCCCTATAACACCTGGGCACCGGTGCTGCCCGACAATATCAAGAATCCCCTGGAAAAGCCGATCAAGCTGCTGCCCAAAACAGAAAAGGTTGAGGCAGACCTGGTGCTGCTGGCATGCGGTGTGGTGCCGGACGACCGGCTATATGAAGAGGTCAGGGGGGCAAGAGTTGCCCCTGAAGTCTTACACATCGGTGATGCTTTTTCAATTGGCGGGGTATTCGAGGCAACCAAGGCCGGTTACCGGGTTGGGCGAAGCCTCTGATAGATATTCAGCCTGGTTTTTGGCAAAGCTTTATGGGTAGACGATTTTTGGGTCAGTCAAATCTTCAAGCCAGCTAAAAAAGGCTTGCCAAACCTGGTTGATGTGGCCGGAAAAACGGTGGTCTGCGCCTTCGATGATCACCAGTTTCTTCGGTTCTCCGGCGGACTGGTAGAGAATTTCTGCATCCTCGGCAGGTACCGATTGATCGGCGCTGCCGTGGATGATCAGCAGGCTGCGCGGCGCTATAGCTGCCGCGCAGCTGCTAAGATTGTGCCGACCGAGATCCTGGAAGAACCGGCGTTTTAAGACCAGCCGGCCTTCATCACTTTTTACGGTGACCAGCTCTTCTGCCGGCCCTGCGGCGTTTCCCTCAATCAGCGGTAAAAAGAGCTGATCCAGCCTGGCCACGGCGGCCCAGGTGCATACTGCTGCTATTTGCCGGTCAAGCGCGGCGTAGCTTAATACTGTGCTGCCCCCGAAACTCCTGCCCGTCAGGATGATCGATCCAAACCCTTCACGCCGGGCCCACTCAACTACCGCTGCCAAATCCTCAACCTGTCCGCTTAAGGTTCGGTCGCGGTCTTCGCCATCACTTTCACCACTGCCGGCAAAATCGAAGAGCAGGGTGCCGTAGCCGAGCAGGGCAAGCTTTTCGCCCATGGCCAGCGCCTGCCCGCGACCTTCTTTAGAGCCGGTAAAACCGTGGCAGACAATCACCAGTGGCCCGGAGGCGGCCTTTCGTCGATCACCGCCCGCCAGGGAGTCACTGCTCAGTAACAGCGCCGCCAG
>CAYGHB010000117.1:0-5719 GCA_964349375.1 uncultured Syntrophomonadaceae bacterium
AAAAGTTGACTGACCGGAGAGGTATTAATGAACGATCTAATTACAATAAATATTGACGGTCGAATAATTGAAACCGAAAGTCGCAAAATGCTGCTGGAGATTTTAAATGAAAATGGTATTTATGTGCCAACCCTCTGTCATCACCCATCCTTGGTTCCCAGCGGCTCCTGCCGGCTCTGTGTGGTTGAAATAAGCAAGGCCGATTGGCAGGGCGATTCTCGTATTGTTGCCTCCTGCCTTTATCCTGCCGAAGAGGGTTTGATTGTATCAACCCGTTCAGCAAAGGTTCTGGAGACGAGAAGGACGCTCTTGGAGTTGTACCTGGCCCGCTGTCCCGAATCAGATCAGATCAGGGAGCTGGCTCGTTTAGAGGGCATTGACGAATCTACTTTCGAGCTGCATGACTCGGCAGAAAAATGTATCATGTGCGGGCTCTGCACGCGTGTCTGTCAGGATTGCGGTCCCGGAGCCATTGCCACCCTAAATCGCGGAATTGCCAAAGAAATTGGAGCCGATCTTTCCGGCTCAGCTGAATCCTGTACCGGTTGCCGCACCTGTGCTTATATTTGCCCCACCGGTGCTATACCGATGGAACAGCACGATCAGACCCTAAAAATCTGGAACCGTGAATTTACAATCCCGATCTGTACCGTTGATGCGGTGTTATGTCGCGGTTGTGGCATTTGCGAAGAAGTCTGCCCCTTTTCAATTCCACGGGTTACCCTGGAAAGGGAAAGTGTACCAACAGCCAGGATATCGCCAACCACCTGTGTCGGCTGCGGTATTTGTGCCGGTGCTTGTCCCACAGGCGCGATCAGTCAAAAAGAAGACATAGCGCTTAACAACTTGCCCACGGATTTATTTAACCGCGATTTAAAGGGCAAAAATCTGGTTTTTGCCTGTTCCAGATCTCCGTTGCCGAAAAGATCAGATGAATTAATCCGGGTTAGTTGTATCGGCCGTGTGAGCATAGAAATACTGCTCTACTGCCTGGCAGCCGGCGCTGCCGGAATTGGAATGATGTGTCGCGATCGCTTAACCTGCCCCTATAGACTGGGTGGAGAACTGGGCGAAGAGCGGACACTTGTTGCCAGGCAGTTGGCAGTTTATTGCGGCCTTAACAGTGAGCGAATTGCCCTGCTGGAGCCTTACCCGAGCCAGGCGGGGCCTGAATTGGTTTGGACCAACTATAAAGATCAGGTCGACAAGTTTAAAACTGAGCTTTCAGCTGTTTTCCCGCATGATCTGATTACCGAAAGCGGGATGGATCTGGCTCTGATAATCCTGCGTTGGTTACAAGAGCAGCCGGAGCTTAACCGTAATTACCATGAAGATCTTTCTGCCATATTAAGCAGGGCACCCGGCATCAATTATGGTTACCTGCCTGAGCTGCATCTGCTCTTTAAACTGCTGCTCAAAGAACCGGTAATCAGCGATCTGCTCGACTCCATGACAGCTGCCGATTTAGGGCAGCTGGAAGAGCTAATGCAAAAGGATGAGCATTTCACTTTTAAGCTTAACCCGGCAGAGCAAAAAGGGTTGCTGGAAAAGCATCAGGAAAGCGGGGGCTCAAACTGCTACGGCCTGGCCGCATACCTGCAGTATTCTTTGCTGTTGCGCCCCGGAGCCTGGCGTTTTTCGACTGCGCCACGACCGCAGTTTCAATTGCCACCTGAAAGCAGCAGTCCGGAGGATAGCGATACCAGCTTATCGTCTCCCTACAGGGTACAAAATCATCCGATCTTAAAGCCTTTGTCGCCACCCGATACAGAATTTAGTTTTAACGGCAAAAAAATCAAAGCCAGAAAAGGCGAAGCGATATCTTCTGCTCTATATGCAGCCGGAATTCATATTTTCGGCCATCATGATCGCGATGGTGGAGCCCAGGGCATCTACTGTGTCAATGGACAGTGTTCGCAGTGCATGGTTATAGTCGATGGTAAGCCGGTCAAGGGTTGTATGACCCCGGTGGAAGAGGGGCTTGAGGTTTTCAGCGTCGAAGGTCTGCCGGCTTTAAAAGATCTGCCACCGGAAGCTGCAGTGATTCCAAAGACTGCAGAAGTTGATGTTGATGTTCTGATCATCGGTGGTGGTCCGGCCGGGATCAGCGCTGCAATTGAACTGGGCAATATGGGCATTAATACCCTCATCATCGATGATAAAAATGAGCTGGGCGGAAAGCTCAGTTTGCAGACTCACAATTTCTTTGGTTCCGTTAAAGACTGTTATGCTGGTGAACGCGGTATACACATAGGCGATCTATTAACCGACTCGCTAAAGGGGCTACCAACGGTTGATATCTGGTATGATTCAACGGTTGTCGGAGTTTATAGCGACGGCTTATTTGGCGTATCCGGGAAAGGCAGTTATAAGCTGGTCCGCGCTAAAAGCGTGCTCTTTTCTACCGGTGCCAGGGAGAAAAGCCTGGCTTTACCCGGAGCTGATTTGCCCGGGGTTTACGGAGCAGGCGCTTTTCAAACCCTGGTTAACCGTGACCTGGTTCGCTGCGCTGAAAGGTTATTCATCATCGGCGGCGGTAACGTCGGTTTAATCGGGGCTTATCACGCGCTGCAGGCCGGCATAGACGTTGTGGGTCTGGTTGAAGCGCTGCCGCGCTGCGGCGGTTATAAGGTGCACGAAGATAAGATAAAACGCCTTGGCGTACCTGTCTGGACATCCCATACAGTTTTACGCATTGAGGGTAAGGAAGAGGTGGAGCGGGTTGTCGTGGCAGCTGTTGATGAGCACTTTAAACCGCTTGCCGGAACGGAGCGTTCTTTTGAGGTAGATACAGTGCTGATTGCCGTGGGCTTAAGCCCGGTTGATGAACTGTTGATCAAGGCTCGTGAGTACGGCATTAATTGTTATGCTGCCGGCGATGCTGAAGAGATTGCAGAAGCTTCAGCAGCTATCTTTTCGGGTAAAATTACCGGCCGAAGAATTGCGCAGGAGATGGGTGTTGATCTGCCGGTGCCGAGCAACTGGGAAGATTTTAGTGAAATGCTTAAACACCGCCCGGGCGAAAGTATCCCTTTTATTCCGCAGGCGCTTGATGTTCCTGTTTACCCCTTGATCCGCTGCATGCAGGAGATCCCCTGCAATCCCTGTACCGAAGCCTGCCCCAACAGCTGCATCTCAATACCGGGCTCAATCCTGGCTTTGCCTGAATTCGGAGGCGAATGTATCGGTTGCGGACAATGCGTTTTAGCCTGCCCGGGCCTGGCCATCAACCTGGTGATCGAAGATTATGATCCTAAAAAAGAAAAAGCGCTGTTGGTGATGCCTTACGAATTTGTAAATGAAATAATCCCACTCGAGCGTGAAGTGACCACAACTGATATGGAAGGAAACGTGGTCGGCAAAGGACGGGTTATCGCCTACCGCGACCGGGAGGTGCAAAACAGCAGGCGTTTGCTGCTGCTTGAGGTGCCGGAAGATGAGAAGCTTAAAGTAGCCGGTTTTATGATTCGTGAAATCGAAAATGGAACTTCTGTTGCCGCAGTCGATGACGACCCCCTTGATCCGATTGTCTGTCGCTGCGAACGGGTTAGAAAGAGCGAAATAGTGGCAGCGATCAGAGACGGTGTCCGTGATATGAACCAGCTGAAAGCTGTAGTAAGAACGGGACTAGGCGGTTGTAACGGAAAAACCTGTACCGACCTTATTTTAAGGATCTTCCGTGAAGAAGGTGTCAAGCCCGATGAAATAACCTTGCCTACCCACCGGCCGCTGGTTGCCGAAGTACATCTGGGTGATTTTGTAGCCGATCAGGCGGAGGGACCACAGTAATGACTTTAAAAAAAGTTTATGATGTTATAGTTGTTGGCGCAGGGAGCGTTGGAAACCCGACCGCTTATCAGTTGGCCCAGGCCGGTTTAAAGGTGCTGGTCATTGACCGTCGTTCAGCAGTGGGCCAGGGCGAGAATAAAACAGCAATCGGCGGAGTGCGGGCCACCCACTCCGACCCCGGCAAGATCAGTATCGGACAGGAGAGTATCCGGATCTTTTCCACCTGGGAGGAAGAGTACGGTTTTAATATTGACTGGAAGCCAGGCGGCTACTGTTTCCCCGTTTATGATGAAAGAATTGAAAACACCTTAACTTCGCTTCTGCCAATCCAGAAAAAATACGGCTTGAATATTAACTGGGTTGGGCCTGAGCAGATCAGGGAAATAATTCCGGGAGTCAACCCCGAAGGTTTACGTGGCGGCACCTATTCACCCGATGACGGCCAGGTTTCGTCGATCTTAGCTCCAGTGGCTTTTCAACGCGAAGCGATGCGCTGCGGCGCCGAGTATCGCCTGAATGAAAAAGTTACCGGCTATTTAAGGGAAGGAGAGCGGATAACCGGAGTTTTGACAGACAAGGGCAGTTACGAGTCCTGCTGGGTGGTGCTGGCTGCCGGCTCAGACGCCGCTGAACATGGTCCGCTACTGGGTATCGACATTCCCGTTACTCCCGATTCACACGAGGCTGGTATTTCAGCGCCGATTGAACACTTTTTAGCGCCCCTGATTGTTGATTTGCGGCCCGGTCCGGAAGGAAAGACATCTAACTTTTATTTTGGCCAGAATAAAGAGGGGCAGATTATTTTTTGCTACACCCCTAAAGATTTATTTATCGGCACCAACCGGGAAAGCCTTTCTGAATTTTTACCGGTGCTGGCGTCAAGAATGATTGTTCTGATTCCGAAATTTAAAAACCTGCTTATCCGCCGGATCTGGCGCGGCTGTTACCCGATGACTCCGGACGGCGTGCCGATCATCGATTATGCTCCGGGGTTGGAAGGACTTATTTTGGCTGTCGGTATGTGCGGCCAGGGTTTGATGTTAGGCCCCGGGGTTGGTAAAAATATCACTTCAATGATTCTCAACAGCAGGCCCTGCATTTCTGAAGAAGCACAGGCCTGTTTCTGCTGCGATCGGGATATTTATCAATCGAAAGAGGCGCTGAAGTAAAGCTTATCGGCCGATAATTAATAGACGAAGGAAATATTGAGCTAAATTATAGTATTTTTTGACCCTCTTAAACCTCTTTTTACAGTTTTATTCTTCTTGCGGTAAATCAACAAATATTTTTGGCACCTAACTATCTGCATGATAGAATATCTTCATACCTTTATTGGATGGTGAACCATGAAAAAAGATCTTTACCTGGTGGTTGATATCGGCGGCACTAAAATTCTCGTGGTGCTATTTAACGACGCCGGGAATATTGTTGAACGGAGAAAATTGCGCACTCCGGATAAATCGCGGCCGGAAGAGCTGGTGAATCTCATCTTTGAAACTTTGATTGCCCTGGAACAGGAATCAGAAGCTGTTGTTATAGAATATATTGTGGCAGCGGGAATCTGCTTTGCGGGTTTTGTCGAACACCAGAAAAGACTGGTTCATCAGGCGCCAAACTTGGGCTGGCAGGAACCGGTTGCCCTGGTAGCCCTTTTTGAAGCAAAGTTAAAAAAGCCGGTAATAATTGAAAATGATGCCAGTGCGGCTGTGGTTGGAGAGGTTTATTATGGAGCTGCCCGCGGTCATCAGGATGTTATCTACATAACCTTTAGCACCGGGATCGGAGGCGGGCTTTTTTTAGGTGGAAAACTATACAGAGGCAGTTGCGGATTTGCCGGCGAAATCGGCCATACTAAAAGTTTTGGCAAAGGACGGAGCTGTAACTGCGGTGGTGAAAACTGTCTTGAAGCCTGGGCTTCCGGGAGTGGGAT
>CAYGHB010000118.1:0-5717 GCA_964349375.1 uncultured Syntrophomonadaceae bacterium
GAGCTGGCTGGAAGGGTGGATCAGATTTATTGTGTCGAGAACAATGCCACCGGGCAGTTGGCTGCCTTAATCCGCAGGGAAACGGGCCTGGTGATTGACCGGTTGATATTAAAATACGACGGCAGACCCTTCCTGCCTCACGAAATAGTCGGGGAGGTGGAGCAAAATGCTTAGCGAAAAAGACTACCTTGTCGGAGATACTGCCTGGTGCCCGGGTTGCGGTAATTTTGCCATTCGCGAAGCGCTAGCCGGGGCCTTAGCTGAACTTGAACTTGAGCCGCACCGGGTTTTAATCTGCTCCGGCATTGGACAGGCAGCCAAGATGCCCCATTACATAAAGGCCAACGGCTTTAACGGCTTACATGGCAGGGCTCTGCCGCCGGCATTGGGAGCAAAGACTGCCAACAAAGATTTGACCGTTATTGTGGAGTCAGGAGACGGAGACAGCTACGGGGAAGGTGGAAATCACTTTATTCATAATATTCGTCGCAACCCAAACATTGCCCACCTTGTTCATAATAACCAGGTATACGGCCTGACTAAAGGGCAGGCCAGCCCCACCAGCGATCCGGGGATGGTAACGGGAGTGCAGACAGGCGGCGTAGTGATCCCGGCTTTGAATCCGCTGGCCCTGGCCCTGGTATTAGGCGCCGGTTTTGTAGCGCGCTGTTTTAGCGGTGAACAGGAGCATTTAAAAGATACAATCAAGGCGGCCATTGAGTTCCCCGGCTATGCATTAGTGGATATTCTGCAAAACTGCGTTTCATTTAACAAGGTTAACACCTTTGGCTGGTATAAAAAGCGGGTTTATTTCCCAGAGATTACCGGCGGGGAAAACTGGGACGCGGCGCTGAAGCTGGCCCGGGAGTGGGGAGAGAGGATCCCTTTAGGGATTTTTTACCTGAATCCCCGCCCGACCTTCGAGGCATCTCTCAGCGCGCTTGAGGGCGAGCCCTTAGTATTCAGAAGTTTTGACCCGAAAGAGCTCTCAGCGGTGCAGGATGAATTTCGGTAACTTATCCTTTACCTGTTGAGCGGCCGGGTATATAATAGATATTGACATGAACAAAGGCCACAGCTTCACATAATGGCTAAGGAGCTGATTTTAGATGTTCGAATGGCAATGTCCACACTGTCATAAAAAGTTTTACAGTTCATACCCTGCCCGAAGCGAAAAGATGATCAAATGCAGCTACTGCGGGAAAGAGATGGTGAACCCCTACTATGAACCGGAAACCAAATAGTGTAGGTATTGATCGTGATTTGCCGGTGATCATGCCCGGCGCCGAACCATTTTTCTTTGAAGCCGGCGACAGCGGTTGCCTGCTGATCCATGGTATCTCCGGTTCACCACAGGTTTTCAGGGCCATGGGCGAGAAGTTGGCCGCTCAGGGGATCAGCGCCCTGGGGGTGAGGCTTAAAGGGCACGCTACAAAAGTTGAGGATATGCACAACTGCAGTTACCAGGATTGGGTAGAATCGGCCGCACAGGAGCTGGCGCGCCTCGGCGAGAAATGTTCTAAGCTTTTTTGTGTCGGCTTATCAATGGGCGGTGTTATTTCTCTCCGCTTAGCCCGCCTTCACCCGCAAAAGGTAAAAGGTGTGGTTACGATCTGCAGCCCCTATAAGTTGCGCGCCCTCAAATTTAAAGCGGTTCCTCTGGCCAAATACTTTCTAAAACAAATTGCCACCGGGCCGAAATCGATCAACGATCCCGAAGCGGATGAAATTAACTACTCCTCTCATTCCCTGCCTGCCGTGCATCAGCTGATAAAGCTTACAGCGGTAGTGCGGGCCGACCTGCCGCATATTAAGCAGCCGGCTTTGGTTTTCGGAGCCAGGGATGACTGGGTTGTTGATCAGCGGGATCCCGGACTGTTTTTTGAACAGATCGGTTCGGAGAAAAAAGAGCTAATCTGGCTGGAAAATTCGCAACACGTGGCCCCGCTTGACTACGATAAGGATATTATGCTTGAGAAGATTGTTTCTTTTATCCGCTCATTCGACTAAAACCGGAGTCAAAATCAGCGAACACTAATAGAGCGCACCCACTGCCGGTCCGGCAAAAGGAGCGCTTTTGTAAAAGTAAAGCCCTGTTGTTTCACCTGGCGCAGGACTGCAGGGCGCGGGAAATTACCAGGCGCTGTATTTCAGCAGTCCCTTCCCAAATCTGATAGATCTTAGCATCGCGGACCCATTTTTCTACCGGGTACTCACGCATATAGCCGTAACCACCGAGGATCTGGATTGCTTCAATAGTGGTCTCCATGGCAACATCTCCGGCATAGAGTTTTGCCATGCTGCCCTCGGCCCGTTGGAACTGCTGACCCGTATTGCCCATCCAGCCGGCTTTCCAGACCAGCAGGCGAGCTGCTTCGATCCTGGTTGCCATGTCGGCCAGCTTAAAGCCCACCCCTTCGTGCAGGATGATCGGCTTCTTAAACTGGATCCTTTCCGTGCTGTATTGCAGAGCGTACTCGTAGGCGGCACGGGCGATGCCCACAGCAATGGCGCCGACACCGGGGCGGGAGTGCTCGAGCATGGCCATTGCTCCGAAAGCGCCCGCAGTAGAACCCGGTTCGCCCGGTTCACCGCCGAGGCGGTTGGCCTTGGGGACACGGCAATCAGCAAGGACCACTTCTGAAGTATGGGAAGCACGCACGCCCATTTTTTTCTCTTTCTTACCCATGGTCAGTCCCGGGGTGTCTTTATCGACAATAAAACAGGCCAGGCCGGCCCAACCCAGATTTTTATCGGTTGTGGCAAAAATAACATGCACGTCTGCAATACCGCCGTTTGTAATAAAGCACTTGGTGCCATTTAGAACGTACTCATCGCCGTCAAGGACGGCTGTAGTAGATATGTTTGATACATCTGAGCCGGCTTCCGGCTCTGTCAGGCACATCGCGCCCAAACGCACTTCATCGGGATCGCAGAAGCGGCCGATATATTTTTTCTTCTGTTCTTCCGTTCCCATGACCATAATTGCTGTTGCCGCCAGGCCCGAACTAAGGATGGCTGTACCGATTCCGGCACAACCCCAACCCAACTCCTCGGCCACGATAAAATGGGTAATCTGGTCTGTAACCCCGCCCCCTCCATACTCTTCGGGAAAGCCAAAATGGGTAAGGCCAACTTTTGCTGCCTTTTTAACAATATCCCAGGGATATTCTTCTGAATCATCGTATTCTGCAGCCCGGGGCCGGATCTCCTTTTCTGCGAATTCATGGGCCAATTTTTGCATCGCCTGCTGTTCTTCATTGAGCGAAAAATCTACCATCTGCACAGTCCTCCTTAAATAGAGCTTCTGTGACTTCCAGAAGCAATTAAACCGTCCGGTATCTAAATGCTGCAATTAAATACCGTAAAGTATATTCTTATTCAACGCAATTAACTCAATTCCTGCAACAGAAATATTTCAAAAATATTATTAAACAGAAGCAGGAATATTAGGAAACGCAGAGAAGTATGCTGTTT
The DNA here is from genome assembly GCA_964349375.1 of uncultured Syntrophomonadaceae bacterium. Lineage (GTDB taxonomy): Bacteria > Bacillota > Dethiobacteria > DTU022 > DTU022 > UBA993. The sequence continues at coordinate 3,478 of CAYGHB010000118.1, forward strand.
ATACCGGGCAGTATGTATTGGCAGACAAAATATACCGAACAGTTTGGGGATAAAACCATTATGAGTGAAAGCATCTTTAAAAACCAATTTCGGGACCCTCATTCAACGGAAGATAGGCGAAAGCAGCAGATATTGGAGACAGCTGCACTGGTCTTCGCCCGCCTGGGCTATGCTGCCTCTATTGATCAGATCGCCGAAGAAATGGGTGTGACAAAGGGTCATATCTACTATTACTTTAACAGCAAGCAGGATATTCTTTTTCAGATCTTCCGCCAGGCGATGGATCTTTTTCTCGCTCAGATATCTTCGGTTAATATCTTGGGATTGCCCCCGGATCAAAGGTTGAAAGGGATTTTCAAAAAGCATATCAGCGCTATTTGTGAAAACCGGGCCATCATGACTGTATTTATGGACTTAAGGCGCGACCTGATTCCGGATCACTGGAGTGAAATAGCTAACAGCCGCAACGAGTATGAAGAGCTGCTGCAGGAGCTGATTCGCGAGGGAGCGAAAAAAGGCTATTTTGACGTTGAAAATGAAAAAATAATCTCCTATACGCTGCTGGGCGCAATAAACTGGGTCTATGTTTGGTATCAGGAAAGCGGTGAGCACAGTGTCGAAGTGGTAGCTGAAATGATGTCCGACTACCTGCTGCGCGGCTTGAAGAAATGGCCGACACTTGGCTCATTGCAAAGCTGCAGAGCTATAAGTGAAATTAGCATTGGTGAGACAGCCTCCTTCAGCAAAACTTTCTCTGCCGGCGATATTCAAATATTTACCGGTATAATCGGTGGCTGCAATGCAGTTTACCCTGCCGGAAGGCAGCTGGTCCAGAACCAGATGATCGCTACATTAATCAGTCCGGTAGCTGATCTGCTGATGCAGCATGTTGGCACTATGGTGCGGGAATCTGCTTTTACTGCTGAGAGTCCCGTATTTGAAGGCGATACGGTAACACTAAAAGCAGAAGTTGTCAGTAAAGATGAGCAGCGCAATAGAGTAAACATCCGTTTGGGCTGGTTTAATCAAGATGATCTGCCGGTAGCGTCGGGTCGGGCTGTGGTAGAGCATCCGGCTCAGGCAGCCGGTTATAAAAAATGATTACCAAGGAGGAAGATAACTTTTGAGTGAGCATCCCATTTTTAACGACGAGCACAGGGCAATCCGCAAAACGATCGGTGAATTTGTTTTGAAAGAGCTGACTCCTTATGCCGAGGAGTGGGAAGAAGCGCAGGATTTTCCTTCTTCAGTTTTTAAGCGGATGGGTGAACTCGGTTTCCTGGGTTTACACTACCCGGAAGAGTACGGTGGCCAGGGAGGCGATTACCTCTGCGGGGTTATTCTGGCAGAGGAAATGATGCGCTGCCTATCCGGTGGGGTAGCCCTGGGTGTGGGAGTGCAGACGGATATGGTTTGTCCCCTCTTGCATAAAGTCGGTTCTGAAAGCATCAAGGAACGTTTTCTGAAGCCGGCCCTGCAGGGCGAAAAAATCGGCTGTCTAGGCATTACCGAGCCGGATGCCGGTTCTGATGTTGCTTCAATCCGCACTACTGCCAAACGCGATGGCGACGATTTTATCATTAACGGACAGAAAATTTTCATTACCAACGGGGTAAGGGCCGATTTTGCGATCCTGGTCACCCGCGAACCGGGCTCAACCGGCTCCAAGGGTATTACCCTTTTCGTTGCTGAAAAAGATTCTCCCGGCTACAGTGTTTCCCGCAAGCTCGACAAGGTGGGTATGGTCGCTTCCGATACGGCAGAGCTGGCTTTCATGGATATGCGCGTTCCGGCTGAAAATATGCTCGGCGAAGAGGGTCAGGGCTTTTACCATATCATGTGGGAACTGCAGCCTGAAAGGCTTTTTGGCGCTATATCAGCGGTGGCCGGAGCCCAGATTACCATGGATATGACCTTAAAATATGTTAGCGAACGCACCCAATTTGGCCGGCCGATCGGCAAGTTCCAGACTGTCCGCCACCGCCTGGCTGAACTGGCTACCGAGATCGAAGCTGCCCGCCAGTTGAATTACTACGTTGCCGGGCTGATTAATGCCGGTGAGTTTCCGGCCAAGGAGATTTCGATGGCCAAGCTTTTTGCCGCCCGGGTATCCTGCAAGATGGCGGATGAAGCGGTGCAGTTTTATGGGGGTTACGGATACATGATGGAATACCCTATACAGCGGTTCTGGCGGGATAGTCGTCTGATTCGGATCGGGGCGGGCACTGATGAAATTATGA
>CAYGHB010000119.1:0-5698 GCA_964349375.1 uncultured Syntrophomonadaceae bacterium
AGCGGCTCGACCAGAACTTTTAACAAGGATAAATGCGATCAACTATTGGCTGCGCTCCAGGGCAAAGAAGCCCGCGTTGTGGATGTAAGCAAGGTTTACAAGAAAAAGTTCGCTCCCCAGCTCTACAACTTAACAGAGCTGCAGCGCGATGCAAACCGGCTTTTTGATTTCTCGGCCAAAGATACCCTGGCCATTATGCAGGGACTCTACGAAAACCACAAGGTGCTCACCTATCCCCGCACCGATTCCCGCTACATCACTTCCGACCTGGTGGAGACCTTAAAAGACAGGGTGCGGGCCTGCGCCCTGGGGCCATACCGCGCTATGACTCAGTTAGTTCTAAAAAACCCGATCGCAGTAAGCAAGGCCTTTGTTGATAACAACAAGGTATCAGACCATCATGCCATTATCCCTACGGAGGAGCCTGCCTCTTTAAGCGCTTTAAGTTTTCGGGAAAAGAAAATTTATGATTTAGTGGTAAGGCGCTTCCTGGCCGCTTTATATCCGCCCTTTGAATATGAGCAAACTACGATCAAGGCAGAAATTGACGGAGAGACTTTTATCGCCCGGGGCAAAATCGTCCTTAAAGAGGGCTGGAAAGCAGTTTATACCGACCATTTTGAAGACGATGATGAAGAAGCTGATTTTGAAATCGGAACCGGAACCGAAGAGAATATTCACTTAGCAGATCAAATCCTGCCCATGTTGAACAAGGGCGACAGTATAAAAATCAAGACGCTTGAACAAACAAGGGGCGAGACCAAGCCACCTCCGCGTTTTAATGAAGGAAGCCTCCTGAAAGCGATGGAAAATCCCGCCCGCTTCATGGCCGGTGAAGATAAAAAGTTAATTGCAAGCATCGGCAAGTCGGGAGGGCTGGGAACCGTTGCCACCAGGGCCGATGTGATCGAGAAGCTTTTCAATAGCTTCTTGATCGAGCTTAGGGGTAAAGAGATTTTTACCACCGCCAAGGGCAGACAGCTGCTGGATCTGGTTCCGGCCGATCTTAAGTCTGCTGCGCTGACGGCACAGTGGGAGCTGAAGCTGGAGGCAATCGCCAAAGGGGCGCTGTCCAAAGAGAGTTTTGTTAAAGAGATGAAAGATTATGCAAAAGTTGTGGTTGGTGAAATCAAGGCTAGCGAAAAATCTTTTAAGCATGATAATCTTACCGGCAATAGATGTCCGCTGTGCAACCAGTACCTACTGGAGGTGCAGGGCAAAAAGGGTAAAATGCTGGTCTGCCCGGATCGCGAATGCGGTCATCGGGACATGGTTGCCAGAACAACTAACGCCCGCTGTCCCCAGTGCCGCAAGAAGTTGGAACTTACAGGCTCAGGTGAGGGCCAGTTATTTGTCTGCAAATGCGGTTACCGGGAAAAACTGTCTACCTTTGAGGCGAGAAAGAAAAAAGAAGGTCGAAATGTCTCTAAAAAAGATGTTTCCAAATTCCTGCAGGAACAAAAGAAGGATAGCGGAAGTCCGATCAATACAGCCCTGGCCGATGCTCTTTCAGGGCTGAAAAAAGATTGATCAGCAATATATTTTAAGGATTGCCTAAAGTTTTATCGTGCTCTCCCAAATTGCGCAGGAGTATCCCATCATTGTAGTATTGCCAGGTAAGCCTAATGCTCATGTTGACGCTGGCCTCAAAAATATTGTTTTGGCCCTTTATCTTCTTCACTCTCAAGGATGGATGCCGGGGATTATCTATTAGCAGCTTGATCTTTTTCTTTAAAGCCCTTTTAACAGAATCACTTTGTACAGCTATTTTTTGGACAAACAACGCTGAATAATATACTTTCATTGTCACTCAAGCCCAAGGTCTTCCCATAATTCTTCTTCACTTTCCGCAACCTTTAAATTCCCGGAGCGAATCTCTTCTTCAACAGCCAATTCTTCCTTCTGCCACTGCTCAGAATAAAACCAGGTCTGGGCTCGTGGTATAACAGAAACAGGCTCAATAATTAAGCGTCCATCCTCTTCATGTATTTCGAGCTTATCACCGGGCTTGAGCTTCAGTTTTTTTACCAGCTTATTAGGTATAGTTACCTGTGATTTACGCTTAAAATCAACTAACATGTGATTTCACCCCTGGTTAAACTGTTTGACTTTCTAACATTATCATAAACAATGCCGGCCATTTAAGCAAGCCTTAACTCAAGCTTATGGAACTCAGTTAGTTCTTGTTGTGACGTAGACCGATTGTCATATTTACGAAAAAACGGAGGCCCCGTTAGCAAATTTCCGGGGCCTCTTGATAAAGCTCTATCGTCCTTAAATTGCTTTCAGGTTTACTGAGCCCGGTAAACGATCAGGCCCCTGAAAATTGTCTTTAAAACCTGTACTTCATCGATAAACTGTGGATCTATGCTGAAGAGATCCTGATCAAGCACTACCAAGTCAGCATATTTGCCGACTTCTAATGTGCCTGTGTAGTCTTCAAGGAATAAAGCATAGGCATTGTTGGCAGTGAAGCTCTTGATCATATTTTCAAGAGAAGCCCGCTCTTCTTTGTTCAGCAACCAGGTCGGATCGTCAATGCCATCGATGTCGTCAACTTCGTAAAAATCAGGACTGTTAAGGTTGCGGGTTACCCCGGTTTCAATGGCCCACAGGGGTGCCGGTGGGTCCGTAACAGAGTAATCGGATGAAGAAGCAACAACAGCCCCGCTTTTAAAGAATGACTCAAGCGGGTATTCATATTCGGCGCGATCACCTAAGAATGGGTAGTCAACCTCTTCCCACCAACCCGGCTCTTTCATGTGCCAGTATACCTGAACGTTTGCAACAACGCCCAGCTCGGCAAAGCGTGGTATATCATCCGGGTCGACTACCTGCAGGTGAGTGATCGCATTGCGATGGTCGCCGGGAACCTGGGATAAAGCATCTTCGAAAGCATTAAGCGCCTCCTTGGTGGCCCGGTCTCCGATCGAGTGAATGTGGACCGAAAAACCTTCCCGGTTCAGCTTCGCTATAGCCTCGCGCAGGGCAGACATATCTCCCCAGTAATAAATACCGAGATAATCACTGCCCATACCGGCCGCTTCTTCATAGGGTTCGAGCAATTTGGCCGTTACCGCTTCCACGGTTCCATCCATAAATATCTTGGCATTGGTTATTTTAAACAGCTCACCGCTGTATTCATCCCGTGCCTGCTTCAGGTTTTCTATCTGGGTACCAAGGTCTTCTTCAAGATTGATATCGATTCTCGTTGCCGCCCTAACCCAAAGTTGAAGTTCGCCGCTTTGTTCCATCTCCATTACTGCCTTGTAAAAATCATAATTTGGCGCTGCGCCGGCTGATGGATGGGGAGTAAAAAAGCCTGTGTACCCAAAACTGTGCATAAATTCCTGAAAAGCAGTAACCCCTTCTGCGATCTGTGCGTAACTGTATTCCTGGGCAGGCAGCATCCCGAAAGCCATGCCCTTCAAGGTGCCCCAGGGTTCACCCGTATCCGGGTCCTTTTCTATTACGCCGCCATCAGGATTTGGGCTGTCGGCAGTGATCCCTGCCATTTCCAAGGCCTTGCTGTTAACCCAGGTGCTGTGCCCGTCATAAGAGCGCAGAATAATCGGCTTGTCAGCCATAATCTCATCCAAATCGTCCTTGCTGGGCCCTAAGGTTGATTCTAAGCCTTCGAAGACCCCGATTGACCAGCCGCCCCCGTAGTAAGATTCAAGGTCGGGATTGGCATCAACAAATGCTGCTACCTTGGCTAGGATCGTATCCTTGTCATCCCGCCAACTCAAGGCTATATTATACATCTCCCTTAAAACATTTCCTGGGGGGTGCATGTGGCTGTCGATAAAACCTGGTAAAACCATGCTGCCATCCAAGTCAATAACTTCGGTATTAGAACCAATATAACTGGATATATCCTCACTTGTGCCTAAGGCCAGGATCAACCCGTCTTTAATAGCAATTGCTTCGTAAAAAGAGTCCTCACTATCCGCGGCATAAATAACCCCGTTATTTAATACCAGATCAGCTCCATCTTCTATTACTTCGTCCGGCGGGGTTTCGGGGTCGGCGCAGGCAGTTAATAACAGCGCCCCAAGAGCAATCAAAACAAATAAAACAAGCATTATTTTCATCCAGTAACCCTCCATCTTTGAGCATTATTTTTTACTGCAATTATTGCCGGTCAGATCATGGCAACTCCCCTTTACCGTATAATAACCATCTTAACCAACGCAGCCTCAGTGGCGTGTTGATTTACAGCTGATACCCATATCTAACTGCTTCTTCCTAACTGAATATATCTTTTACAGCATTATCACGAATACATTCTGCCATTGGCAATAATAATGAATAAAATAATAAAAGCTTACCATCCTGAGGTGCCTGGCCCTCCCTTGAAGGGCCCCTTTATGCTGGCGGTGATCCAGCCACCGTAGAAATCACCTTCCTGGGCTTTAACCTTTTCCCCGTCAACATATTAGTGATCCGTTCCTTCCGGTGAGCGAATCAATTAAACCATATTTAATTTAGCACCTTACTTGTTTTTTATTTAGGTCTTGATCGTAAAATGTTACTTAAAAGAAACCTGTTTGTAATACTCCTGTAACCTTAAACCCTTACAATAAGAGTCAGTTGACCCCCTCTTTTTTATATATACCTTAGGCACAGTTGATACTGTGCCTTTTTTCTTATGGCAAATATTACTAAAAGGACAGAGCGTTACTTCCACTTGTCCTGTTCAAACCTAAAAGAGCTGCCTTGTAAGAGGGATTTTATTCTAATCCAACAGACTGACTCTTTTATAGCATTTATTGAACAATCGTCAAACTATTTTATAATCTTAAAGCGGATTTGGCGTGCTGCTTTCGACATCCCGATCAAGTGCCCAGACCATTAAATAACGCATTGCGGCCGCCCTGGTAACAAAGCGCTTCTCAAATTTAAAAGCATCGATTCTTTCAACTAACTTTCCCGGCATCGACAAATTAAAGATTATTGTATCCTCAAAACTTTTTTTCATTATTAACCCTCCCGTTTCTCTATTTTCTTTATGGAAATGACTATATTTTCTACACATCCCCTATATTAAGCTGCCTTAACATATGCTGTTTCGGTTTTACTGGTGGGCGCTGTAACTATGTCTGCCTTTTCTTCTATTGTGGTTATCTCTATTGAAATGGTTTTGTACATAAAAACACTAGGTTCCAACAAACCTTCAGGTTTCGCCTCGGGAATAAACCTCGCTGACCATCAACAGCTGAAATCAAGTGCCTCTAAAGACATTCCCATTCAACCTCAGACCAGTTTAACAAATTCCTCCGTGCAGGTACTCCGGCGCTTCCCGGCTCGGTTAAGGTTTGACCCTTATCTTCGCCTTTCTACTCCGGCGCCTTGCGACAGACTGACTCTTTTGGAGCCTTCCAGTTTCCAATCGAAGCTTGCGCCTTTCTTTTCAGCTGGCTTTTCCCTTTGTGTCAGACCTGGCTAGCCTTCCAATTTCTTAGAACCTAGTTTCATAATGATAGCACGGTTCAAATAAATTGTCAATGTATTTTTTGCAATTATTCGGCTAAAATATTATTTATTCATAAAAATCTACTTCTTCATCATCTCCAATGGTGACAAATATTCCATTAACAGCAACCTCTAACACTGCACAGGTTCCCTTTGTCTTCGAACCTTCTATTTCTGCATCTGCTACCCACCAGGCACATTCATCTTTGTAACAATCTAAAGC
>CAYGHB010000120.1:0-5681 GCA_964349375.1 uncultured Syntrophomonadaceae bacterium
ACAAAAGCCGGATCCCCCAGTAAAATCTGCTGGTGGATGGCATTAGCTGTTCCCCAGCGATATTTGCGGTAAGCTGCGGGATTTTTCTGCAGCAGGGTTGCTGCGTAGAGGCTGATTACATGGCGGATCTCCCGCACTGCCTCACCAACGCTTAAGCCTTTTAGCAGCAGCGCCTCCATAAAAACACTATAGGTAGAAGTAGTGTACTGAAGATCTTCAATCGTAGCCCCGCCAACAAAACAGATTGCCCCTTTTTCGACAAAAGAAATCCCGATTACCTGGCGTGAATCAACCGCAACCCCTTTCCAGGTTAACCCTTCATCGGTTGAATACCAGTGAGGAACCAGACCCACCGTAGAGCAGGCCGAAGCGTAAGCCACCTGGGGCGGCATCAGCGGCAGATCAGCCCTGTTTAGCGTCCTGCCGTGAGTATGTAAGCCTTCCGGTCCGCCATGTCCGGTGTAGAGAAAGTAGTCGGCATCTTTAAGCGCCGCAGCTACCTCCAGGTAACCGGCATCACGATCCCGGAGCTGGTTGATAGTAAAACCGGCGTCTTCTAAAAGCGGCACCAGCTGTGTATCAATCAGCGCATCATCGGAGGAAAAGATGATCCCCGTTTCAACATGCGGAGTGGCAACGATTAAAAGATCCTGGCCGCCGCGCTTCAAATGCTTCTGCACCGCATCATACCTCTTGGTGCTGATAATCTGGGTCGAAAGCCCGCCGCAGCTATTTTGCATCAGACGCCCTTCGGCCAGGTCAAAGAAGAGATCATCATTTAAACGCAGGTGAATATCCCTGACCATCTCCTCGGTAACCGCCCCGATCATTTTCTTCTCTTCGTAGAAAAACGGCACCGCGGTCGGAGAGGCGAGGACCACCTGAAAGCGGGGTTTAAGACCAGTCAAAACTACCATCTGATGCAGGCTCTCTTCAATCAGCTGCGGATCGGGTTTTTCGCTCTGCACATCAAAGGGAAATACCGGGCGGTAGGAGGCCAGGGTAAGCAGGTGAAGGCTTAAGCCTCTAACCCAAAGCTGACGCAAAGAGCTTCCCCTGGATGTATCAAGCAAGAGATCTGAAGAGTTATAGACCACCAGGTATTCTGCAGATAGGCCGGCAGATTCAAGAAAATTAAGCAGCCGGCGATCATCTTCAATAACTTCAAAGTTTTTTCTATCAGCATTGATGCCTGCTGCCGCTGCTGACTGCTTTGATCCAACCCAAACCAGGGGCAGCTCCGGGTTGTCAAAAGGTTCAACCTGAGATTCGGCCGACAGCGCAACAAAATAGTAGCCGAGACGAACCGCCAGCATTGCCGCTTTAAGGCAGTCAGCCGGGGAAGCGGCCGCAGCAGAACAGATTCCTGCGGGTACCCCAAAATAGCTAACGTAAGCATCAAAATTTTGACGACCGGAAAGGGGATCGTCCTTAAGCTTTAACCCTGCGGCAGTAGCGAGCCGGTCAACAGCCTCATTCCCGGTCAGGTTATAAGCGCTAAAGGGCAACCTGGCAACCAGCAGGGAGAGCGCCTCTTTTTCTTCTGCTATAATTTCCGGATCAAGGAATAAAACTTCCCTTTCCCCGGCAGTCAAGACCGCCGCCGCCAGCTCAAGGCTCTGCAGCCAGTTGCGGAGAGAAAGCAAATAAATTTCGGTCATCTATGGCTCATCTCTTTCCTAAATATAATGGCAGGCCCCAAAATGTCCGGGCGCTACCTCCCTGTAGAATGGCTCTTCTTCACCGCAGCGCGGCTTTGCTTCCGGGCAGCGGGGGTGAAAACGGCAGCCGGAAGGAATATTTACAGGATCGGGGGTTTCTCCCCGGAGCAGTTGTTTGTCGATCAGCGAGACGCGCTTTGGCACCGGTATTACAGAAACAAGGGCACGGGTATACGGGTGCAAGGGCTGGCGGATAACAGCATCAGCGGTACCGAGCTCCACAATTTTTCCCAAGTACATAATGGCAATCCGGTCCGAAACGAGCCAGGCCAGGGATAGATCGTGGGTAATAAAAAGATAGCTGATCCCTTTCTGATCGCGCAAGTCTACCATCAGTTTCAGGATGCCTGCCCGAATCGAAAGGTCAAGCATCGATACCGGTTCATCGGCCATGATAAAATCGGGTTTTAAAACGAGCGCTCCGGCTATGGCCAGGCGCTGGCGCTGCCCCCCGCTCAGCTCATGGGGGTAGCGCAAGAACAGCTCCCGCGGGTTGCTTAAGCCTGCGTCACAAAGCGCCTCGATTACCCTTTCTTCCTTCTCCGCATTACTGGTGCAAACCCGGTTTACCTCCAGCGGTTCGGCAACGGTGGCAAAAACGGTTTGCCGCGGGTTTAACGACTCATAGGGATCCTGGAAGATAATCTGTGCTTCCTGGCGAAAAAGGCGCAGGCGCTGGCGACTGAAACCAAGCAAGTCTTCACCTTTAAAATATACCTCGCCGCCGGTTGGTTCCACCAGGCGCAAGATCGCCTTGCCAGTTGTGGTTTTACCACTGCCTGATTCACCGGCCAGGCAGAGAATCTCTCCTCTGGCCAGGCTGAAATCAAGGCCATCAACTGCTTTAACCAGGGCAGGTTCTCTGCTGAGCAAAGAAGCAAAGAATCCTTTGCGGGCCGCAAAATGAACCTCCAGGCCTGATACCCGCAGTAAATCATTTTGCTCTACATTTATTTGCGCCTCAGTCACGCCGATACACCTCCCCGCAACAGATGACAGTGGGCCAGATGGCCGGCTGACAGTTCCACAGGCTGTGGCTCCTCTGCGCTACAGGGGCCAAAAGCCTCTGAGCATCTTTCATGAAATCGGCAACCTGTCGGTGGATAAAGCAAATTAGGCGGGTTTCCGGGAATAGAGTGGGCCAGGTGGCGCTTTCCTTCAATATTGGGAAAGGAGGCAATTAAAGCCCGGGTATAAGGATGAGCAGGGTTTTCAAATATTTTTTCCGTGGGGCCGCATTCGACAATTTGTCCGGCATACATTACTGCCACCCGGTCGCAGGTCTCGCCGACAACTGATAGATCATGGGTGATCAGGATCATCCCCATCCGGCGTTCCCGGCGCAGCTTTTCGAGCAGTTGCAGAACCTGGGCCTGAACCATAACATCCAGGGCGGTGGTCGGTTCATCGCCAATCACGATCTTAGGGTTGCAGGCAACAGCCATAGCAATCATCACCCGCTGGCGCATCCCGCCGCTAAACTCGTGCGGGTATTCTTTGATCCGGGAAGGATCGATCTCTACCTGCTCAAAAAGTTCGGCAGTTCTTAAATATGCTTCCCTTTCAGTCATCATGTCATGAATACGTAGCGCCTCAACAATCTGATCGCCAACTCGCCTGACCGGGTTCAGGGCATTCATCGCCCCCTGAAAGACAATGGCGATCTCCTTCCAGCGTATGCGGCGCAATTCATCTTCCATTGCCCGGGAAATATCACGTCCTTCGATGCTAATTTTACCGGCCACCACTTTAGCATTATCGGGCAGCAGCTTGACCAACGAAAGAGCTGCCGTGGTTTTTCCCGAAGCCGATTCGCCAACCAGGCCAAGAGCTTCCCCCTGCTCAAGCTGCAAATTAATATTGTCGCAGGCACGAACGTAGCCTTCCTTCAGCTTGTAATAAGTGGTCAGGTTTTCAACTTCGAGCAGTTTCACTGGTCGCGCCTCCTCAGCTTCGGATTAAGAACTTCATCCAGGGCATAACCGATAAAGGTAAAGCTGAGCACAACCAGCACAACACAGATTCCCGGCGGCAGCAACCACCACCAGGCGCCATGTGAAACCGCCCCCATGGAAAAAGCAAAGTGCAGCATCACACCCCAGGTCACCCGGGTCGGATCGCCCATCCCCAGGAAACTGAGCGTAGTCTCGGAAAGGATGGCTATAGCCGCTACCAAGACTGTATTGGCGAAGATCAGCGGAAAAACATTGGGCAGAATATGATAGAACATAATATGACTGTCACCGCTGCCGATCGCCCTGGCTCTTTCAACATAGGGCCTCTCCTTGATGCTTAAGGTCTGTGAGCGGATGATCCTGGCGGTGCCAGCCCAACTGGTAATGCCGATCACAAAGATGATATTGCCGAGGCTCGGCCCAAGCAGGGCAGCCATCACCAGCATCAGGGGCAACCAGGGAATCACAAGGAATACATCGGTAAACCGCATCAGCACGGCATCAACAGCCCGGCCGTAAAAACCGGAAACAATCCCGATCACGGTGCCAATCACCATCGAGATGGCGGTGGCGGCCACCCCAACCAACATCGATACCCTGGAACCGATGATCACCCCGGCTAAGATATCTTTGCCCAGATCGTCGGTACCCAGCCAATAACCGCTTGTTGGCGGGTGCATAACCTGGGTTACGCCATCGATTGACAGTGTAGTGATGCTGACTAAAAGCGGGCCAAATATCGCCATCAGAGAAAAGAAGATTAAAATGGCCAGACCAATCAACCCCATGCTGTTCTGGCTGTAGATGGACCAAAAACCGGAAAGATTCTTTTTCCAGAGGGCCAGGCGCTCATTTTTTTCTGCAGTGTTTTGCATTACCCCGCCCCCTTATGATTTAACCCGCGGATCAAGATAACGGTAGAGTAGATCAGCTAAAAAATTTGCCCCGATTACAGCAATAGTTACAAATAGAAAAAGACCCTGCAATACCGGGTAATCCCGGTTGGTCAGCGCTGTATACATCAGGCGCCCAAGGCCAGGCCAGGAAAAAACCGTCTCAATCTGGATCGCCCCGCCGACGATAAAACCGAGATTGATGGCAATCAGGGTCACTACCGGCAGCATGGCGTTGGGCATGGCGTGTTTGCGCAATAGATCGCGGTTGCTGACCCCTTTGGCTCTTGCCGTGAGCATATAGTCTTCGCGCATCACTTCAAGCAGCGAGCTGCGCATGATCAAAACATATTCCCCTACCAGGATCAGGGCAAAAGTAATCATGGGCAAAAAAAGGTACCGCGCTTTTGATGCCAATTCAGCCCAGATCGAGGTGTAGAAAACCCCGGGCATCCCCATGCCGCCGAGAGGGAAGACCTGCCAATAGACAGCAAAAATCATCACCATGATAATCGCCACCCAGAAAGTGGGCATCGAATAAAGAATCAGTGAGACGCTGAGACCGATAATATCAACGCGAGTGCCTCTCTTCCAGGCCAGGATCACTCCCAACAGAACACCGAAGATAATCGACAAAACCGTTGCCGAGCCGACCAGCAGGACGGTAGCAGGAACTCTCTCCATGATCACTTCAATGACCGGTTGCCTGTAGTTAAATGATGAGCCGAGGTCGCCCGAAAAAAGGTCGCGCAGATAAATCCAGAACTGAACCAGGCGTCCTTCATTCAAACCGAACTGCTCACGCACTTTTTCCAGGGCTGCGGCAGAAATCTTCGGGTTGCGGATTAAAACCCGGATCGGATCGCCGGGCATAATCCGGAAAAGAAAAAAATTCAAGGCAACGACGATCAGGATCGTGAGTCCTGCCTGCATTATTTTTTGGAGCAGGTAAACACGCATATTCAATGGGCATCCCTCCCGCTTAGAAAGAAGTCAGACTAATAATCTTATGGTTGAAATAGGACAGTTGTCTGATAGGTAGAAACAACTAAATCTCATCCCCCTCACCCTAACCCTCTCCCTCCAGGGGAGAGGGAATTAATAGCCATACT
>CAYGHB010000121.1:0-5606 GCA_964349375.1 uncultured Syntrophomonadaceae bacterium
CTTCCTCTTGCTCCTGCGGGGAGCTGCAGCAGGGGATAGCTTTATCCTCATACATAGGCAAATCTATTTTTCCACTCAAGAAGATTCTTTTCCTCCAAGCTGCGAGCAGGGAATTTCAAAGTTCATTAATGCAGGTGGGTAGAAGCGATAACCTGCATATTGCCAAAATACTGCACTGTGTTTTTGCTGCCGCAGCCCGGGCAGATGTGGATTGCCCCTTTTTCTTTTTCAGCAAGGGTTTCCTTAACTTCCATCACCTTCCCGCAGTCTTTGCAGCGATACTCATAAACGGGCATCTTTAAACCCTCCTAGAGGTAAGTTGGACTTTAGTGTTTGGAGCGGATGCGGCAGCGTTTTTGGGCTGGATGGCACAATAATGTTTATCGCGTCTGGATAAAAAATTCTACAGCAATCGGCAAAATCCTGCAACCGGTCAGGATAAAAAAACGCCGAGGGCTTGCAATTCACGGTCGGAGCGGTTGATCAGCTTTGGCTTTAAAGCATCCACGTAAGGGACTTCCTGAATCTCGAGGCCATGGATGCCGACCATTAATCCCGAGCGCTTTTCACCGAGCAATATGTCAGCCGCCCTGATGCCGAATCTGGTGCCAAGGATAATGTCGTCTGCAGCAGGAGCAAGGCCGCGTAAGGTAAAGCCGAGATCGGTAGTTCGTACTTCTTCGATCTTCGCCAACCCCAACTCAATGCGCAGCACCCGGCGCAGAATCTGTGAGATTCCGCCAAGTTTTGGGTTGCCGAAGGTGTCGAGTTCAGATGTTTCTTCCATTAAGGAGCGAACCACTTCGCTTTCTCCCTTGGCCCTGATTATAACGGGATCGTCATAGGGGATGCTGGTGCCCTCGGCCACGACAATGTTTACATAATGTCTTTCTTCGTAGAGTTTTTTTACCGCGGCACAGAACTTTGTCAGGTCAACCGGACGTTCAGGGATGGTAATCAGATCAGCTCCGGAAGAAACCCCAATATCTAAAGCCAGCCAACCGGCATTTCGGCCCATTACTTCAACCAGTGAAATGCGGCGATGGGCCCGCGCCGAATCGGCGGTGCTCCTGGCTGCCTGGGCGCCGAAAAAGATGGCCGTCCGGTAGCCGAGCATCACATCGGTGCCCGATACATCATTGTCGATACTCTTCGGGGCCATAACCGTCGGAAAGCCCAGTTCTTCAAGGCGCATCGCTGATAGCAGCGTGTCATTGCCCCCGGTGCCGAGGATCCCCGTAATCCCAAGCTGCTTAAGGTTTTTGAGGATTTTCTGCGGGTAGCCGAGCGCCTTGTTTTCTTTCGTAAAGGGGTTAAAGCGCGATGATTCAAGAATCGTGCTTGAACGGTTTTCCAGCCCGACAATATTTTCCGGGGCCAGGGGCTCAAGGTATGGTGTTGGGTCGTCAGCAGCCAGGCCGGAATAGGCATTGCGGATCCCGACCAGCTCTGCGCCATATTCCCTGTTGCCCCGGCGCACGGCGGATGCAAGGAAGGCATTGATGCCCGGGCAATCGCCGCCGCCGGTGATCAGTGCTATTTTTTCAGTCATATTAACCTCCGGATTATTTTTATTGCGGTTCAAGTAAGAGCCTCTTTGGCAGGGCCTGAACCTCTTCAATGCTGAAAATCATCTGCTTATATTCTCCGGCGAGCCACATCTCGGTCTGGTCGTTGTAATGCCTGCTGAGCGGGTGCCCGGAAATGCCGCCGGCCAGGACATCAAGCGCCTCGTGGTTGTCCATGTTAACCATGTAACGCCAGGGTGCGGAATGGGATACCCTGTAAGGATCAGTCAGTTGGTAACTCATGTTGGCCGGGGTATGGAAGGAACCACCCACCGGGTAAGGTCCGCGGTTGTAGATACGGGCCAGTGCGTCGACCGAACCAAGGTGGTGCTTTAAGGTTATAGTGTGCAGTTTTCCCCATTGCCACTGGCCGGGATCGCTTCCCAGCTGATCGGTTAAAAAGGCGACCGTTTCTTTGAAAGCCAGGACAATTATATCATCCCGCTCTTCCTCGACTGTCGTTTCAATGTTGTTGAACCAGCCTGATTCGCCGCTTAAGAGCATCCGGTCAAAGGCGTTAACGTTGCCTCGATTGTGCAGAAAGCGCTCATACATTTCCTCGCCCATCTCGTCCAAAAAGGTTTGCTCCATCATTTTATAATAGAGCACATTATAAATGGTGGGGCCAACAGCATCGGCCTCTTCATAAAGATCACCCAGCCAGTCAATAAAAATTTCCAGAGCCTCGGTCTCGGTTTGCACCAGGTCTGCTTTTAGCAGGGCCTCGCGTAAAACTTTTTGAAGCGTAAAGGCCTGTGTGTTTAAGAAACTGGTCTGGACACGGATCATATCATCGAGACTGTAAGTGTCGCTTTGCTCCAGCTCAGTCCAGATACTCATCGCCCGGTAGGGCGGAGCCCACTGGTAAGAGATAAAGTAGGGGTAGTTCTCGTCGACCACGCGATGGTTGGCGGTCACGATGATCCCCTCCGGCGGATTATAGACCGTCGGCAGTTCGCCAAATGGTATATAACCGACCCATTCATTAATATCGCTGCGGCCGTCCGCGGGCATTAGCCCTTCTCCGCTGCGCCGAATCGGGATCAGGCCGTTGGCCCGGTAGCCGATATTTCCTTCCCGGTCGGCGTAGACAAAATTCTGGGTGGGGGCCATAAAGTTTTCCAGGGTAGCGGTAAATTCTTCCCAGTTGGTCGCGCTCATTAAACCAATAATGGCATCAAGTTCACGGGTGCCGTCCAGAGCTGTCCAGCGCAGGCTGAGCGGAATTTCTAAACCGACCACGCCGCTGACCACCGGTCCGAAGCGGGTTTCGGCTATTTCGATGACCAGAGGCTCTTCTCCGCCCTTAATCAATATTTCAGCAGAGAAAACATCGGCATCAACCCACTCATCCAAGTAACGGTACTGGCGGGGGTTTTCCGGATTTAATTCAAGCAGGTATAGATCCTGCACATCCGGGCCAGTGTTGGTAACGCCCCAGGCAATATGCTCGTTAAAGCCGACGATCACTCCCGGGATGCCGGGAAACATCACGCCGGTGATATTAATTTCGTCTTTCAGGATCAGGTGGATGTTATGCCAGATTGAGGGTAGCCCCATGGCTAAATGCATATCATTAGCCAGGATTGCTCCGCGCCCCTCGGTTAGTTCGCCGCTGATTACCCAGTTGTTGGAGCCCAGACCGGGCACAAAACGGGTTTTACCGTTTAACTCGGCGATCCGGGATAAATTGAGCAGCTTAGCGACATCATCTTCATCAAGCGGCAGGTTGTCGGTTACTGTTGGAGCGATAATCGGCCCATATTCGGGATAGTCGGGAAATAGCTCTACGGCCAGATCAACGCCTACCTCTTCAACCAGGGCGGCGTGGAAAAGCTCGCTCTGCATGTTGCCGCCTAAGTACCAGGACATATAGACGCCAATAGCCAGGCTGTCCATGGTGGTCCAGGGTTCGGGTTTATAACCGAGCAAAGTAAACTCTGGCGACAAGCGCTTCAGGTTGTCGTCTAGATAGGCGTTTACCCCTGCAGCATAAGCATCAAGCAACTTTTTCGCTTCCGGGCTTAAGAGGCGGTAATTCTTTTCGGCGGCTCGCATAAACCCAACCGTTAGGGTGAAATAGTCGGTTTCCAGAAAACCGGTCCCGAGTATTTCAGAAAGCCTTCCGCTCACGCCGCGGCGGCTCATATCCATCTGCCACATCCTGTCCTGGGCCTGAGCGTAACCCTGGGCGAAGAAAAGATCCTCCATCGAAGTGGCGATAATGTGCGGTACACCGTACTCATCGCGGTAAATCTCAACCGGCTCATCAACGCCGGTGGTAATGGTGCCGCTCGTTTTCGGAAGCCCTCCCCGGACGACCCAATAGGCCGCTCCTCCGGCAGCAAAGATCAGCACCAGGAATATGATCAATATTATCCAAAGCCATTTTTTACGCATCAGATAACCCCCAGTTTGTTGAATCAATTTAGCAAATTTCGACAAATAGTCTTCTCGTTCCTGCATTATACAGCAAAAATACTTGCAATGATTTAAAGAAACGTTTATATTATATAGGCGGAGCCTGAGGCAATAATTAACTGACTGGCTTCCGTCAAAGAGCGGGTGTAGCTCAATGGTAGAGCCCTAGCCTTCCAAGCTAGATACGTGGGTTCGATTCCCATCACCCGCTCCAATTTATTTATAGCCTGCCTGTTTTTTAGCTAACACCAATCTGATATAATATCGGGTAGATGCCTTCACCAGGAATATCGCTGCGGAGGCATTAATTATAAGGCTGTATTGTTTATCCCCGGCGAGCTGACGGCCGATTAAGGAGGAATCATTGGTGAACAAGAAAAATGTACTGGTTTTGACCGGAAGCCCACGGAAAAATGGCAATAGCGACCGGATGGCGGAAGCCTTTATCAGGGGCGCTGTTTCTGCCGGTCACGAGGTGATCAAGTTTGAAACTGCCGCCAGAAAGATCGGTGGCTGCAAGGGATGTCAAAAATGCTGGTCAAAAGATCAGCCCTGTGTCCACCGTGACGATTTCGACCAGCTGGCCCCGCTGCTGGAAGGAGCCGATGTCTTGGTCTTCTGCACGCCCCTTTACTGGTTTACTTTTTCGGCGCCGATCAAGGCGGCAATCGAAAGGATTTATGCTTATCTGCGCGACAACCGCCATCGTTCCCTCAAGATTAAAGAAAGCTACCTTTTTGTTTGTGGCGCAGATTCACAGCTAAAAATATTTGATGGGATCATCGCAACCTATAGGGAAATTGTTTCCTATCTCAAGTGGAACGACCGCGGAATCCTCGCTGTTCCAAGGGTTAGTGAAGTAGGCGACATTGATCAGACAGATGCCCTGGTCCAGGCTGAAGAGCTCGGCAAGGCGGTCTAAGCGGGTGAAGCCGGCTTTCAGCTGATTTATAGTCAGGTAGACTTAATCTTTAAGCAGGGTCATATTCTCGGATATGGCCTTTTTTGATCTGAAAATGGATGTAATAACCCGTAAATAAAAGAAATAATGTGAAAAAAGCTATTAATGTTGCATAATTAGATATACTTAGTAGTAGCTGACTATATGAGGCCTTAAATTGACTTGATCGCGCTTGAAAAGCTGTTGCATAATGATGTTAGCACTCAATAGGCGAGAGTGCCAATATTAGCCTAATATATGGGAGGTAGAGCCATGAAAGATCTGGTTAGGAGAAATAGTGGTGGTGAGATGGAGCGGATTCGTTCCGGCATTGATCAGGTTTTTGCTGATGCGTTCTTTCGCAACTGGCCTTCATCCGGACAGGGGGCTTTCCCTCAGGTAGATCTCTACAATACTGAGGGCGCGCTGGTTGCTCTGATCAACCTGCCCGGCGTTGAAAGTGAAGATGTTGAAATTACAGCCAATAATGACACTCTAACCTTATCCGGAGAGGTTAAGGTTCAGACTGCTGACGGTGAGTTGCTCTGGCAGGAGCGATCCGGTGGTAACTTCTACCGCAGTTTCAAACTACCGGTGCCGATCAAGGCCGACCAGGTAGACGCCACATTTAAGGCAGGCGTTCTGCGCATCGAGATGCCGAAGATCGACGAGTTAAA
>CAYGHB010000122.1:0-5550 GCA_964349375.1 uncultured Syntrophomonadaceae bacterium
AAAACGGGACAAAGAAAACAGTTATTGGTAAGTGCAAGGGTGCGGAAAGTCAGTTGTAACGACCAGGGCATCCCAAAATGAAATCTTATTTTGCGCAGAGCAATCGATAGCCTCTTCGATTATCTTTAGATCAACAGTTATAGTTTTAAAGTTTTTTAAAGTAAGAATGATCTTTTTAACCAGGTCTACATTTAAATTCAGTTTTGTGGTTGATACAACATAAAACTCCTGAAGGATTTGAGTGGAAATAACGCCGGTTTTTTTTCTGCAGAGTTTTGAGCAGCGCGCGGGCGTTTTGCTGTTTGGCCGGATCGGCCTGGTCAAGGGCATAGACAAGAATATTGGTGTCGATGAAGCTTTTAGCGGTCGTAGAGGTCATCGCGCGCCCACCTGTCGCCGCCGGAATTTGCTTCAGCCTGGTCCATCATTTGAAAACAGCGGTCAAGCCAGGAATCTGACTCTCCTTCACCGTAAGTCGCCAGCGACTCACGCACTGATTCATTGATTAACTGTGAAACCGATTTGGATGTTTCGGCGGCTTTAATCTTTAATCCTTTATAAAGACCGGGCTCCAGGTAGACCGTAGCGCGTTTTGTGTAATCAGTCATGGCAGAACCTCCTCTCAATAATACTATAACGCTATAACGTTATAGTGTCAAGAATATCTGTTAGTTTCATTGCCATTTACGACATATCCGTAAGGGGGATTGTTGTGGCGGTTGTTAGAAGCAGCTTAACCATGTAAAATGAAGATCTAAGAGCGCAAATTATTAACAGAATCGAGGAGAATATTTAATGAGTGATGTAAAAGAGACATGGTATAAGAAACTGTCGCCCTGAGTAAAGATGTATATACTGCTGGCAGCAGTATTTGGCTTATACCAGCTGATCAGTTACCTGGTCAGCCTGGCAAGATAAGTTTTGATTATTGGCGGAGGTGAACGTTTTGCAGCCGAAGCGAATTGTGATCATTGCCAACGGTGACCTGGAGAATCCTGGTTTTTACCGGGATCTGCTCCGCGCGGATGATTACTTCATCTGCGCCGACGGTGGCTCGCACCACGCTATGACTTTGGGTCTGACTCCCGATCTGATTATCGGCGACCTTGATTCGATTGATCCGGCCCTGTTGCCTAAGGAGAGCGGGCAAAAACCGCAAATAATCCGTTACCCGGCAGCCAAGGATTATTCCGACCTGGAACTGGCGGTTGAACACGCTGTTAAGCTTCAGCCGGAAGAGATCCTGATCATCGGGGCGCTTGGCGGCAGCCGGGTCGATCACAGCTTCTTTAACCTGATGCTGCTTAAAATTCCGCTTGCGTCAGGGATTTCGGCCCGGATTATCGATCACCGGCAGGAGCTGATCCTGGTCACGGACAATCTGGTCATTGAAGGTCTTCCCAACAGCTATGTTTCGCTCTTTCCGGTGACTTCAGAAGTTGAAGGTTTGACGACCGAAGGGTTGAAATACCCCATGCACAATGATTCTTTGTATACCGGCTCTACACGCGGTTTGAGCAACGAGCTGATCGGCAGCAGGGGCAGGGTGTCTATTTCCAGGGGAATGCTGCTGGTGATTGTAACAAAAAAATCTTGAACAGCTTCACCATTAGGTAGTCTTAAAAAGATTCAACTTCTGTTATTCCTCCATTATCCCTAACTGTTTCCTGGTGCAGCGCTTCGAGCAGAATTTTTTTATGGAGGGAAAACTCCGGCGCGGTGACCATATCCCTGGTCCTCGGTTTCGGCAGGGAGATCTTTTGTTCCAACCTGATTCGGCCCGGTCTTTCGGTGATTATATAAATCCGGTCTGATAAGTAGATCGCCTCATCGATACTGTGGGTTACAAAAAGGACAGATTGCCGGTAGCCGGACCAGATCTTCAGCAGCCAGTCCTGCAAAGATTCACGGGTTAAAGCATCCAGGGCTGCAAATGGTTCATCTAAGAGCATCAGGTTGCTGTCGACCATCATTGTACGCAGCAGGGCCGCCCGCTGGCGCATCCCCCCTGATAGCTGGTGGGGGTAGTAACCGGCAAAGCCCTCCAGGCCGAAAGCGGGCAGCAGTTCGCTAACCCGGTCCCGGGCGGCACGCTGATCCAGGCCGGCGGCAATAAGCGGCAGGGCAGCATTATTCTGTAAGGTTTTCCAGGGGAAGAGCAGGTCTTGCTGGGGCATGTAGCTGACCAGCTGCGGATGCCCGCGGACCTTTTCCCCATCAATCACTATCTGCCCCCGGTCCGGTTTCAACAGCCCAGCGGCCAGCTTTAAGATAGTGCTTTTACCCGATCCGCTGGGGCCGAGCAGGCTGACAAACTCGCCGGCGCTGACCTGCAGGGAAATCCCGCTAAGCACTGGCAGCAGCCGGCTCCCGGAGTAATAGGTCGAGTATATATCTTTTAGAACTAATCTTTTCATTGGTGGCGCACCGCTTTCGCCGGCAGGTGGCTAATCCAAAAAAGCATTGGTAAAAGCTTTTTCCATCTCCGGCATTTCTTCAATTAAACCGTGCTCAAACAGCCATTTCCCATAATTATTCCAGGTATCCAGCTTTTGCAGGCCCCAGGTTTCAGCTTCAGCCTGGTAGCGATCAGCGAGCCAGACTTGACTGGCTAACACCAGTTCCGGTTTAAGTTCCGGTACTGCTGCAAGCAAAATGCGGGCGGCTTCTTCCGGATTGTTTACAGCAAAAAGGTAGCCTTTGGCCGTGGCCCGCATGAAGCGCCTGACCAGGTCCGGGTTGGCATTAATCAGGGTCTCGCTGCTGATGATCACCGGGGTATAGTAGTCGAGGGCCGGATCTTCTGCGCGCAGTTCGATGAAGTTAAAGTCCAGACCTTTAAGTTCAGCTTCGATCCCGGTCCAACCATAAAAAATCCAGGCAAAGTCGGCTTCTCTTTCAATGCTGATTAACTGATCCACTTCTCCGGTGGTGATCATCTCTACCCGGCTGAAATCAGCCCCGTGGCGCTCCATTAAAGCTTTGATCGTCGCTTCTTCAACGGGAGAACCCCAGCCGCCGTAGCTTTTTCCCTCAAAATCAGCAGGGCTTGTGATGCCGCGCTCTTTAAGCGAAATAAAACCGGAGCTGTTGTGCTGGATCACGGCGGCCACTGAAACAACAGGGATTTCGGCCAGGCGGGCGAAGGTAACTTCTTCCTGAAAACTGAAACCAAACTCAGCCCGGTTTGCGCCGACCAGCTGAATAACGCTGCCGGGAGCCTGGACCAGTTCTATTTCAAGTCCCTCTTCCCGGTAATAACCGCGTTCCATGGCCGCATAGATCCCGCTGAAATTGGTATTAGGTGTCCAGTCAAGGAGCAAGGTTACGCTTGCCAGTTGCTCCGCTTCCGGCCCTGCACAGCCTCCTGCCAGCAAACCACCCACCAGCAGCAGAACCAGGGTAATTGATGTTACTGCTTTATTCTTTTGCAGAAAAAACATTTGAATCACCTCTCGGTATGTTCAATATTTGCCCGTTGCCAGGGTATGGCTAACTTGCCGGCCAGCTCGACTAATCTGAAAAGAGTCAAGCTGAGGACTACGACGACGATAATGGCGGCAAAGAGATCGGCGGTTCTGAAAGAGTGCATCGCCCGCAGCATAAAGATGCCCAAACCGGCCCTGGCGGCCAGCCATTCGCCGATAATTGCCCCCAGAACACTGTAGGTGACGGCAATTTTTAAGCCGGAAAAGAAGTAGGGCAGGGTGGAAGGCAGGTGCACCGAGCGGATGATTAGCAGGCGGTTAGCCCGCATTGTCTGCATCAGCTCAATCGCTTCAGGATCAACCTGGTTGAAACCCTCGACCAGGTTAATGGTCAGCGGAAAGAAACAGACCAGGGCCACGATTAGTACCTTGGGTAAAAGGCCGACACCAAACCAGATCAAAATCAGCGGAGCAACGGCAAAGATCGGCACCGCCTGGGAAACTACCAGCAGCGGGTAGAGCGCTTTCTTTAAAAATGTAAAGCGATCCATCGACAGCGCCAGCAGGGGGGAGATGATCATAGCCAGCCCTAAGCCGGGCAGAACAGCGGCGAAGGTATAGCTGCTGTGGTAAAGCAGCAGTCTGATGTTGTTAACGAGCGAGAAGATGATAGCTGATGGGGCAGGTAGGATATAGCCTGGGATTTCTGACAAGGCGCTGACTATCTCCCAGATGCCAATCACCATAACCACCAGGATCAGCGATGGTACGATATTTTTATACTTTTCTGTTCCGGCCATCTAGTTCAACTCCGCTCAGCCAGCCGTTTTACTGATAAAAACTAAAAAGATGCCGCCAAAGTAGGCGGCATCTTGCCGGTTTCAAGCCCGGTTTGTTGTTCCCTACGCTGGCATTACCCAGTGCCCAGCCTGAATGGCGGACAGCAACAGGTTATAAGGGTTAAAGGCTTCAACGCGCCTTACTCTCAGCCCCACTCGGAGCTCCCCTACAATCTATTTTTTTTCATTATAGCATAGTTTGTCGATTTTTCGGCAACAAATTTTCTCGTGATTGCAGGGTTCACGACCCTTGGAAGCGAAAGATAAGTAAATTTGTAAACGCTGATATTTATTTTTATTTCAGCCTTTGCAGCCAGTCAATCTGAAATTATTTGGGAGGAAATCAAAATGGCTTTTAACCTGAAGGGCAGAAACCTGCTGACACTGCTTGATTTTACTACGGAAGAAATTAAATACCTGCTTCAGTTGTCACAGGAATTTAAAACCATGAAGCGCTTGGGTATTGCCCATGATACCCTGAAAGGCAAGAATATCGCCCTCATATTTGAAAAAGATTCTACCCGGACCCGCTGCGCTTTTGAAGTAGCAGCTTACGATTTAGGGATGCATGTAACCTACCTGGGCCCGACGGGGTCGCAGATGGGCAAAAAAGAGTCGATTAAGGATACGGCGCGGGTTCTCGGGAGGATGTATGACGGTATCGAATATCGCGGTTTTGCCCAGAACATAGTTGAAGAGCTTGGCGCCTATGCCGGTGTTCCGGTGTGGAACGGTCTTACTACGGAGTATCACCCAACTCAGATCCTGGCCGATTTTTTAACGATCCAGGAAAAGCGAGGGATCCTGCAAGGTCAGACCCTGGCTTTTTTGGGTGATGCTTCTAATAACATGGGCAATTCACTGATGATCGGTTCAGCTAAAATGGGCCTTAATTTTAAGGCTGTGGCTCCGCAGGCAGTGTGGCCGGCGGCAGCGCTGGTCGAAAAGTGTAAAAGCATCGCCCGCAAAACCGGCGCAACGATTACCCTGACCGAAGATGTTCAAGAAGGCACCAAAGATGCTGACGTTATCTATACTGACGTGTGGGTATCTATGGGCGAGCCGAAAGAGATGTGGGAAAAACGAATCGCCCTCTTAACGGCTTACCGGGTTACGATGGATGTGATGGATAGGGCCGCAGACGACGCAATCTTCATGCACTGCCTGCCTGCTTTTCACAACTTAGATACCGAAGTTGGCAGAGACGTAGGCGAAGCTTTCGGTTTGGATTGCATGGAGGTAACGGAGGAGGTTTTTGAATCGGATTACTCCGTGGTTTTTGA
>CAYGHB010000123.1:0-5520 GCA_964349375.1 uncultured Syntrophomonadaceae bacterium
GCATCACATTCAGTTAACGGGGGAGGCAGTAAAATTGATAAAAATGCCTGACTATGTTGGGCCGATGGCTTTTGGAGTGAAGATGGGTGTTATCTTGCCCGGGATGGATATTGTCGAGAAGGTTTTAGAATCACTTGAACAGTGCAGTAAAGACGGATTACTGGCCGGCGGTGATGTAGTCTGCGTGACGGAATCTGTGGTAGCCCGTTCCCAGGACAACTATGTAACCCTGGATCATATTGCCCGGGAAATAGGGGAGAAACTGCAGCTTGCCGAAGACAGTAAAATTGCGGTAGTTTTCCCGATTGCCAGCCGTAACCGTTTCTCAATGATCATGAAAGGGATTGCCCGGGCGGTTCCCAAGGGTGAAGTTGTGGTTCAGCTGTCATTCCCAACCGATGAAGTCGGCAATGTTGTGATCGCGCCCTCCTTTGCCGCCCAGCTGGGGAAGGATCCGATTACGGCTGATGATCTTAAAGATCTCAGCTTTAAGCACCCCCTTACCGGTGTAGATTACATCAATCTCTACCGGGAGATCATCGCCTCCGAAGGCGCCGTGCCGACAGTAATCCTCTCCAATAACCCCCTGCAGACGATAGAATACAGCCCCGATGGCATCATAGTTGCCGATATCCACCGGCGGCATAAGACCTTGGAGCAGATCACGGGGTGGCACGAGAACTGCATCACCCTGGATCAGGTCTGCAATGAAGGCGTTGTTCGCTCGGAGTGGGGGCTGTTGGGCAGTAATATGTCTGCCGGCGAGCGCCTTAAGCTTGCGCCCCGTGATGGGCAAAAGGTGGTTGAAGAGCTGCAGGCAAAAGTTAAAAGCAGGCTTGGCATCGATCTTGAGGTGATGATCTATGGTGACGGGGCATACCTCGATCCATCAAGCGGTATTTACGAACTAGCCGATCCCCGCGCCGCTTTTGCAGCAACAAAGGGGCTTGATTGTTACCGGGAAGGTCTGAAATATAAGTTTCTTGCCGATCAGTGTTTCCACGAAGAGCTGAAAAACGCTGCTGAAATCGAAGTAATCATGGCCGAAAGCATCCGGCGCGATCTTCCCGCAGATGCGCTGGTCAAAGAAGGCACTACGCCGCGTAAAATGGAAGATGTTCTGGCCAGCCTGGCTGATCTGATCAGTGGTTCGGCCGATGCCGGCACTCCCGTTGTGATCGTGCGTGGGTTTTTAAGGTAGAAGCAATTCGGGCAGCTTAATCAGCCGTTATCAAGGTCTCTTTTTCCGGACTGCTTTGATAAAATAATGCAAATAAACCCGGCAACAATGAAGATGGCCCAAAAAGCGGGGAAGTAATTGCCCCATAGCTTATAGAGCGTTTGCCGGTGTGCCAGCGGCAGTGAAACAACTACCGTATCTTGAACCTGCTTGCCGGTCCGGAAAAGTTCTCTTCCCAAGTAATCGAAAGAAATGGTAATGCCGCTGTTAGCGGCCTGGGTAAACCCGATCCCCATTTCTGCCGCCCGGATGGCCCCAACCTGGGCATGCTGTTCCAGCCCGATGGTCCTGCCGAACCAGTTATCGTTAGTTAGCACAAAAAGGTGTTCAGCCCCCGCCCTGGCTAATAAACGGGTGTGATCGCCAAAATAGGATTCGAAGCAAATAACCCCGGCCAGCCTGACCGAATCAAACTTA
The DNA here is from genome assembly GCA_964349375.1 of uncultured Syntrophomonadaceae bacterium. Classification (GTDB taxonomy): domain Bacteria; phylum Bacillota; class Dethiobacteria; order DTU022; family DTU022; genus UBA993. The sequence goes on from CAYGHB010000123.1 coordinate 1,658, forward strand.
AAAACGGTTAGCTCCGTTCCGGGACTGTAACTGCCCAGCAACATATTTAGTTTTAAAATACGATTCAAATACTGCTCAGCCGGAAAAAATTCAACAAAGGGAACCAACCGCTGTTTATGATAGAGCGGTATATTTTTTACTTCTGGCTCGTATAAAAGGATGGAATTATATAACTGCCCGGGGTGGCGGGTTCTGGCACCATAAAGCAGGGGCAATTCAAAGGCGCTCTCCGGTGTGGTCAGCAAATGAAAATGCCTGACCTGTTTTCTAAAATCTAAATCTACTATTGTTTCCGGCCAGACAACCAACTCCAAGTCAGGATTTTGTTCGATTGCCTGCCTGGTTTGAGCCAGGTAGCGCCTGCCAATCTGTTCTTTTTCGCCGGCTATGATCTCCTCCGGGGTGCTGTTGCCCTGAATTAAGGCTGTTTTTAGTATTTTGTCAGCTTGCTCAACGCTAAAAAGTGATGGTGTCAGAAGGCCGGCGAGCATCAGCAGTAGGAATAAGGCCAAATTTGCTAAAGCCAGGCCTTTTTTTAGTTCCCTTCGCCATAGTAAAGTAAGAGCGGTCTGAAAATAGACCATCACGAAGGGCAGGCCCCAGTAGCCGTAAGTAGACGCAAGGCCGAGCAGCGCCGGGTAGGGCCACTGGCTGTACCCAAGATAACCAACATTATAAGCCATGAATCCCAGTGAACGTAAATATTCGGCCATCAACCAGAGGGAAGGGACTGCCAGCGCAGTGAACCATGTTTTCCCCAGGCGGGCTGTGAAACTTACAGCTGAGGCGAAAAGTCCGTAAAAGAGGCTCAAGTAAATGATCAGGGCAATCATTGCGACCAGGCCCAGGGAAAACCCAAGGTGGGGAAAAAGAACTTTCCCAAGATATAGGTTTAGGTAGAGGTTGAAGGGCAATGCAAAAATAAAGCCGGCACAAAAAGCTTTTAGGGGTGATAGTTCAAGTGAGCTGTAAAGCAGCGGAATCAGGGCCAACCAGGCTAGAAAACCTAAATCCAATGGCGGGTAGGCCAGGATTAGGATTAGACCTGAGCTTAAAGATACACCGAAATAGCGATACTTATTAAACAGGCTGTTCATCAGAAATCCCCCGTGCAAATTAAGTTTTATGCAGCCCAATACCTTGGTATCACTTTATCACAATAGTTTAAAATATAACATTCAAGAGGAGCCGTCACAGTCTTGACCGACAGGTTGCGTTAGTGCTATAAATAATTAAACGGGTTAACAGTTTACTGATAGAAATATTTTGACGGGAGAGGATCTCGATCGGCGAGAACGGCTTGATTGAATATATCAAGGAGCTTGATCATGTTTTCAGCCGCCTGATTTACAGGGTCAGGGTTCTTCATAACCGCTATACGGTTGATGAAATTACCGACACCCAGTTTATCGTGCTGCGCGCACTGCGCAAAGGCCCCTGTAATACTTCTTTTCTGGCCCACATGCTGGGGGTTACCTTAAGCGCGGTCACTGCCCTGATCAACCGCCTGCACCGGATGGGCCTGGTCACCCGTCAGCGGCATGAAAAAGATCGCCGCCAGGTCTTAATAACCATTACTCCCAAAGGTCTTAAGCTTTTAAGCGAAGTGGAAGAAAAAAGAAATCTATTGCTGGCCCTCTACCTGGCCAAGGTGTCGGCAGAAGAGCGAATACAGCTGCTCGAACTTTTGCAAAAAGCCGTAGCCCTCTTTGAACAGGAAGAGATCCCGGAAGAAGATAGCCTTAACTTGTAAATAAAGATGCAGGGCACAGATTAATAAATTTGGGCCCTGCATCTTAATAGTGAAGATTCCTTTTTTACTGTTTTTTCTCTTCTATAGAATCTTTTTTCTTACGCGATGCTCTTCTAGTAATAACCCAGATCAGGTAACCGACAATCCCGAGCAGGAAAACTACCGGCAGCAGCGCTACCATAGCGACGGCAACTGTCGAGATAGCCCTGAAAACAAAATTAACACCACCGATAAATGACTGCAGCAGTTTTTCACCGAAGTTTTCGAAGGCTCCCGGTGAGATAGTTTGGGTAGGGATAACTTCTTCTTTGATGCTGATCTCAATCGTGGAATAATTTACCTGATCGCTCAAATACCTGAATTGGGCGGTCATTGATTCAATTTCGCCCCGGACCCGGTAGAGCTCTCTCTCTACTTCCAGCACTTCCTCAACATTGTTGGCCATTTCCAGGATCTCAACCAGTCTTGCCTCCTGGGCCTTTTGGTTGTTAAGCCGTGACTCAAGATCCACATACTGCATGGTAACATCGTCCTGGCCGGTTCGAATATTGGCTGCCTTACCCAGGGGTTCAAGCTGGGTCATGACGGAATCAAAGCGTTCTTGCGGCACCCGGATAGTCAGGTAAGCTCCGTGAACACCTTCTCTGATTTCGTAAACATAAGAATAGCTGATTATGCCATCAGCTGCAGTTACCAGCTCCTGAATGCTTTTTATCGTTTCCCTGGTATTTTGAACGGTTAAATCAATTGATCCAGTGCGGATAACATAGCGCAGAACGCTGTCTCCGACAACCCCGTCAACCCGCTTAACTTCGGTATAACCTTGTTCAGCTGAGCCGGCATCCATCCCGGCAGAGGGAGCGGGGGCATAGCCTTCCTCTGCATAATCATAAGAAACTTCCCGGGAATCCATTACTGCGGCAGATCCGCACGAGCTGAGCAACAATCCGGAAAGGCCGATGATCAAAAGCAGTGCTATCCCTGATGCTTTTTTTCTAGTTGACATTTTTTACCCTCCTTTAGATCTACTGACAAACCAAGCACAGCCCTGGTTCCTGATCAGAGAAAAAATTGTCTTTGTACAAACCACAGCAGTATAGCGGGTGTTTATCAGACCACCCGGTGACCAAGGCCGATAGCGATATCATTGCGATGCAGCAGCCCTATGCCGAAAAAGATGGCGACGGCTATGTGAGTGCCGCCCCGGGCAATGCCGACTTTGCCGCCTACGTTCAGGCCCAGCGCTTTTGGCATAATCTGTACCAGAGCTTCGCGGGTAGCTCCGGCTACAGCGCCGTCAGAATGGCTGGAGTCGTCGATCAGTTTCTCCCGCTTGGAGGCTACCACGGCTCTCTCCACTACTTTTTGCAGAGAACTTAAAAACTCTCCCCCGTAGTCGACGGCAAGGGATTGAATGCCCTGCTCGAGGTGGATTTTTTTAAGATCCATCTCTGCCTCCCGCGTTGAAGTCATAGCGATACTAATTGCCGCCTGGGCAACATCTCTGCTTTCCATTTTAGATCAACTCCCAATTAACGGTATTAATTTAATTATCAGCTCTGGCAGGCCAAAGAGCAAGACTTATTTTATTGCTGCCGGAAATTAAAGGAGCCACCTAAAAAAGTGGCTTGTGCCGATCGCTACGCGCAGCTTTGGTTGTGATATAATTAACGCGGAGGAATAAATTGATGAAAGAAAACTATTGCAGCACCTGCGGCCAGGAGTTTAGGCCTAAAGATCTATCAGTTCGCTGCAGGTTATGCATGCGCAATTATCATGGCCACTGCTGGGAAAAAACCGGGGGTTGCACTACCTGGGGTTGCGCCGGCAAACCCGAAGTAAGTAACATCGCCGGTGCTCCCGATTACAAACGCTGTCCCTATTGCGGCGAAGAGATTATCAGCTTCGCTGTTAAATGTCGCTACTGCCGCTCACTGCTTGACCCTGAAGCTATTGCCCTTGAAGAAGCCCGATACAGGGATCAAGTTGCTACCGATGATGCGGGCTTCCGTAAAGATCCGATCCTGACCAGTTTAATCAACCTGATCTTTCCCGGAGCAGGCTACATGTACATCGGGCAATTCAGCAAAGGGTTGCTCTGGTTTTTAAT
>CAYGHB010000124.1:0-5510 GCA_964349375.1 uncultured Syntrophomonadaceae bacterium
ATGGTTAGTGTATCATGGAACGTGGATTTTGTCTACCCCAATTTGCGCTGTAGTGCTAATCCTCTTTTAATATATTTAGTTGCTGTCTTTATATTTTATCTTAAAGTCTTCGTAGTTAGGCGTTCAGCTGGCGGCTAACCTTTCCCTAATCCGGTCTCTCACCGGCAAGAACTGCCAAGCTCGCTTGGCGCACCCAATACCTGACCCCATAGAAACTTTTCCCTTTCAAATAACGGTCGCTGAAGCCAGCCCTGCTAATGCTCATCTAAAGTGCAGCGCACCCGACGGCATATCTGCACGGCTTTCTTTGCATCTTCAGGAGTAAGATCGAAAGTGGCCGGTTGCAGATCTTTATCTTCAGATGGCACAACACCAGCAGCTACCCCCTGTCACTATTTTTTCGCATAGATTATAAAGAGAGCCTCGATGCCTTCTTCCTGATATGGCACTTCAATAATTTCGGCCTGAAAACCGGACTCTGCCAACAATCTCAGCCATGTTTCCCGGCTGAACAACCCTAATATGTGACGGTCAAATTCTACTTTGACTGTCCCTGATTCATCTTTCAGTAAAAAAGCAAAATCTTTGATGATGTTATGCTCTGGGGCGGCTGGGGTGTAGGTCCATTCCAGGTAGCGCATTCCCCTACCATTACTATCTGTTCCACCGTGTTCAGTTTCGGGGACAAATGTTTCCTGGAAATAGTCCGGGATGATCATGAGACATCCAAACGGCTTGCAGTGCCTGTAAGCCGTTTGGAAGGTTTGAAGAAGATCCCCTGCAGTTGTTAGGTAGCCGATTGCGTCATGGATAAAAACAGCGTCAAAAGTTCGGTTAAGGTTCAAAGTCCGCATATCGCCCTGCAGATGTTCGCATTCGGGGTTTATTTTTTTGCTTAAGGCAAGCATCTGAGGGGAAAGATCCGTTAATGTCATGCTGAATTGCTTTTTCAGGTAATAAGCGTTGTGGCCCGCGCCACACCCCATTTCCAAAATTGATTTCATCTCCGGGTCGTGGCGCAGCAGCAATTCTGTGTAAATAATCGCTTCCTTTTGATAATCCTCCACAGGGGTTAAGAGAGGGTACCAGGAACTAAGAAAAGATGATGAGTAAAGCCTGTTTATGCCCGCCATTATCGTCCCCCCCCCCGGTGCAGGAGTTGTTTCCTGCTTTTTCGAATTTAAGAAATTGTCAGGAAGATCGCGCTGATAAATTGCGATAAAACTTACTTTTCTTCCGGGATTATAATACTAAACTATTTTACCTCAGGTCAAGTTTGGACGATCAATACATCCATTACCGATGCCAAAGCAAAAATACTATCTTTATTGGTTTCATCTGCTATCACCTCATAGCACAGATTCTTCCAGCCTCGCCAGTATTCCTCTGCTTATTGATGCCACGGGCAATTACATGATAAACGCTGCAGGGTTTCGGGTAGTTTCTGCAGAATTAACAATCGTATAACCGGGGGGACATATTCAAAATGGATCAGGGCACTGAAATCAAAATTCTTAAGCGGGAAAAGATTGAAGAATCAGTTGAAGTAATGCTTACTGCTTTTAAGGGCGAAGCTTTAACCTCAGCCTGGCTGGATCTGAGTGATCCTAACTTGAAGAGCGCTTACTCTACTGCAGTTAAAATCATTTATACCATTCACCTTGATGCAGGTGATCCGATTTACACTGCGCTGGAAAAAGAACGGGTTGTAGGTCTTGCCGGGCTAACCACTCCTGAAGCTCGAAAGAACAAGATTAAATCATTCATTCTATTTATAAGAAACCTGCCCCGACTGCTCCCGCTAATCCCCTCTGCCCTAAGGGCAGCCCGCATGCTTTACAGGGCAACAAAACCTCCTGCCGGCTTGCCGAAAGACTACTGCACCCTTGAAATTTTGGCCGTAGACCCCGGTTACCAGGGCAGGGGTATCGCCAGTCGCCTTATGGAGCAGATTGATCGTAACCACCTGGGCGATAATAATTATTCCGGGATATACCTGCTTACAGGCGACGATAAAAATGTAAAAATTTATGAACACTTTGGCTATAAGGTAGTGGAAAAAAGGGTAGTCCGAAGTATAAATGCTTACCATATGTTCAAAGCCTAAAGCATGGGGTAATGATCTGCTCCCAGGGGTAAAAATACAACCTGCCCCCGATCACTGCCACTACCATTTCCCTGCTCATCGCCGACCGTTTGAGAGTTTGAGAAACAGCTTTCTCAAAATGAACATGCTTTGTTCAACCTTTATTTCATAATTTTTGCTTACTATTTTAATCCTCAAGGCTGTTCGGAGAAAACCCGGCTGTCGCAGCATTCTTTGTGCCTGAAGCCCGGAAACTGAGAACTGTGGATTTAATCCAGGAGATTAAGAGTCTAACCTAAAAGATCAGCTAACAGCCTTCGCTCTATAAAAAGGTTTGATATAATTGGTTAGGCCTTGGTATGGATAGGCTCATTATATCCTTGTAGAAGCCATATATTAAGGCATGCCCACTTGGCAGGCCTAAAGCTTCAACCTTGGCCCTGTCGAAGCGCCGCTTTCACGGCCGTAGCGGTTGATAATCTCGTGTAAAACCACTTTACCCTCTTCCACTCCATATTTTTCGACCAGGACTTCAGCGGTGTAATGGAAGAGTAAAGCCAGTCTCTTTGCCACTGCAATAACCTGATCTTCTGCTTCATCTAATAAAACCTGTTTACATTTAATGTCATCATCAACCATGCTAAATTATTTCCTTTCGCCATAAGTGATTATTAGTGTAAGGGGTTAGGTCTTGAATTATCAGATATTCTTCCCAATATAGTTCAGTCGCTTCCTGTAGTTTAGCTAAAACTTCTTCCAACAATTCGCCCTGTGTCGTAAGTTAATGGTCTGGATAGATAATCCTTTTATGAAAAACGGTAGTTAAGAATGGATCTAACTAAAGATGGCCGGGGGCAGTACCCTTCCCGGGCTGCTCATTAACCAGCAGGGTAAATACATCGGGACGGGCGTAATGGCCGCATACATCGAAATCAAACCGGGCCTCTATCACCGCGGCCAGGTCAAGGTCGGCCACCAGGATATCTTCCTTATCCCAGACCGGCCCGGCCAGATAGTTGCCGAGCGGATCGATGATGGCGCTGCCTCCCCTGCTCATAATTTCCGGTTGATCGGCAAGCTCTGCGTAGCAGGCAAGATCAGTCGGGTAGGAAGATTTCTTTACAAACTGGTTTGAAGAGAGAACAAAAGAGCGCGATTCAAGGGCGATGTGCTGAATAGTCGACTGCCAGCCGGGGCGGTGATCGGCAGTGGGGGTTAAATATATTGACGGGTTATACCTGTAGATTGCGGCACGGGCCAGGGGCATGTAATTTTCCCAGCAGATCAGCCCGCTAACAACGCCGTAAGGAGTATTAATGTACGACAATGTGCTGCCGTCACCTTCGGCCCAGATTAAACGCTCACTGGCAGTTGGTTTTAGTTTGCGGTGCCTGGCCAAAAGCGCGCCGTCCGGGCTGAAGTAGAACAGGCTGCAGTAGAGGGATCCAGCCTCTTTTTCAATTGCCCCGATGGCCAGGTATGCCTTGTTTCTTTCGGCGATTCTTTTCAGGATATCAACTTCGGGGCTGTAAATAGAAATTGAGTTTTCGTAGTAGCGGGCCCAATCCTTACGGCCTTCAGGAGTGCGGCTACCGACCACAGCACCGAAAGCGAGACCCCTTGGGTAGCAGGGTATAAATGCCTCAGGGAACAGGATTAACTTTGCTCCTTCCCCGGAAGCTTTGCCGGCAAGTTCTTCAACTTTTATCAGGGTGTTTTCTTTATCCATGATCACAGGGGAATCCTGGATAACGGCAACCCTCAGTTTTTTCTTTTCCTGCAACATAGTAAAACTCCTTTCTTTTCCTCACCGGCCCTATTATTGGCCCTTAAACAGTTGGTAAAACCCCAACTTGTAAGGGATCAGGATGATCGCGCTGATCAATTGCGAAAAAACTTGCTTTTCTTCCGGGTTTATAATACTAAACAATTTTTCCGCAAGTCAAGCAAGGAGTTGTCAACCTGGCTTAAAGATCGTTCTTCTGTTCTGATTCAGTCTACAAATATGTTTTTTACAGCGCAGAGACAGGGATAGCCTGGTGTTGCTCCGTCAGGGGAAAACTATCCTGAACGAGGCAAATTAGCCCACCAGGTCCAATCGGCATCTTAAACTTTTGCAATACCTCAAACTTAGAGATTGCCTGCCTGGAAGGCGACCCTGTTTTTTTAAATTCAAGCGGATAAATTGTACCGTCTTTTACAATCAGCAGGTCTATTTCTTTCTTATCTTTATCACGGTAATAGTAAAAAGGTGCTCTTAATCCATTGTGCAGAAAGCTTTTCAGCAATTCGGAGAAGATCCATGTTTCGAGTATCGCCCCCGACAAGGCCCCTGCTTCCAGAGTCTCGGGGTTTGACCATTCTGTCAGATATGAACAAAGACCTGTATCAAGAAAGTAAAGTTTCGGTGTTTTCACCAGGCGCTTGGATGCATTGCTAAAATAGGGTTCGAGTAAAAATATTACTCCTGAAGCCAGGAGTATTGATAACCAGTTTTTTGCGGTATTAACGGCAACATCGGCATCCCTGGCCAAGTCGGTCATGTTGAGCATTTGGCCAGTCCTGGCGGCAGTCGCTTTCAGGAACCTGACAAACGAGGTTTCACTGCCAACCCGGGCTAGATCACGAATATCCCGCTGTAGGTAAGTCTGCAAGTATGAATCGTAAAATAAGTGCCAGTCAGCCTGCTCATCGGTGGCAACAGCCGGGTATGATCCTCGCCAGATCAAGCGATAGAGAGAGTACAAGTCCAACATATTAATGCTTTCAAGCCTTGTTCTGATTTTATCCGGTTCTGGAATGAAGGGGCCGGCTTCTACCCCCGACCCACAAAGTTCACGGCGTGAGAGGCCAAGAAGGGTTAGAACTCCGACCCTGCCGGCAAGGGATTCTGAGACACCCTTCATCATATGAAACTGCTGCGATCCTGTTAACCAAAACATCCCCTTCTGACTGTCACGATCTACAGCCATTTTTATAAATGGCAACAATCCCGGTGCATATTGAATTTCATCAATCAAAACCGGAGGTGAATATTTTTGCATAAAAAGAGCAGGATCATCTTTGGCCAGCGTCAACATAAGTGGATCATCAAGAGATACAAATTTCCTATCTTTACCGCTCAAATGAGAAAGAAGGGTTGTCTTGCCAACCTGCCTTGCTCCGGTAACAAGTAAAGCCGGGAACTGTTTAGATGCCCTGCGGACCACATCTTCTAAAGTCCTTTTTATATACACAGCCCTAACTCCTTCGTCTAATTTGCAGTGCTACTGCATTATAGACGATAACAGAGACTTTGTCAACTATAGTTCACGTAATGCAAGGGTTATAACTGAATATTATTGCGTGTATTTGTGTGTAATGGGGTCAGGTCTTGAATTATAAGTTATTCTGCTTAGAACTGAAAACAAATTCTACAAAAAAG
>CAYGHB010000125.1:0-5475 GCA_964349375.1 uncultured Syntrophomonadaceae bacterium
GCCGGTTATTGATTCTCCGCTTTTTAAAGGTCTTGAAGAGGGCGCTTATTTTTACTTTACCCATTCCTTTTACGTTGAGCCGGCAGCAGCCGGACATATTGCCGCCAAAACTGAATACGGCCTGGAATTCGCCTCTGCCATTGAGGCAAACAACCTTTTCGGCGTCCAGTTTCACCCTGAAAAGAGCGGCCCGGCAGGCTTGCGCCTGATTAGCAATTTTGGTAAGATTATAGCCGATCGACAGTAGTTAATAATTGCTTTGCCGGGAGCTTATAGTGATGCTTGCAAAAAGGATTATTCCCTGTCTGGATGTGCGGGATGGCCGTGTTGTTAAAGGCACCCGCTTTGTTAATATTAGGGACGCCGGCGATCCGGTTGAACGAGCCGGTTTTTACAGCAATGAAGGCGCAGACGAGCTGGTTTTTCTTGATATCACCGCCTCGGTTGAAAAGCGGCGGGCGATTATTGACGTGGTCAGTAAAACGGCCGATGCCGTTTTTATTCCCCTCACTGTGGGTGGAGGCATTGACTCCCCGGAGTTTATGCAGGAGCTGCTGCAGTCTGGTGCTGATAAGGTTTCCTTGAACACCGCCGCCCTTAATAACCCGCAGCTGATCGAAGCCGGTGCGGCACGCTTTGGCAGCCAGTGTATGGTGGTGGCTGTCGATGCCAAGCGGGTTAACGCTAACGCTAACAGAAAAGTGGGCGGCTCAAATAGCGGCTTGCAGTGGGAAGTTTACACGCATGGCGGCCGCACTCCGACCGGTAAAGATGTTATTGAATGGGTCACTGAGGCGGAACAACTGGGGGCAGGCGAGATCCTGCTCACCTCGATGGACGCTGACGGCACCCTTGATGGTTACGACCTGGAGCTGCTGGCCGCAGTAACCGGGGCAGTGAAAATTCCGGTGATCGCCTCCGGTGGTGCCGGCACCCTGGAGCATCTTTACGAGGCGCTAACCACCGGCGGGGCCCACGCAGTACTGGCCGCTTCTATTTTACATTTCGGCACCTATAGCATTGAGGATATAAAAAAATATTTAACCGCGAGAGGCCTGCCGATCAGACCGACAGGCACCGAGCGCTATCTTGATCTGTGAGAGGAGCAGGAAGAGCATGAAAGAACAGGGTACTTACAGGGTTAAAAAAGGGATGGCCCAGATGCAAAAAGGCGGCGTAATCATGGACGTTACGACCGTAGAGCAGGCCCGGATCGCTGAAAAAGCGGGCGCTGTTGCCGTAATGGCTTTAGAGCGCGTACCGGCCGATATCAGGGCGGCAGGCGGCGTGGCTCGCATGGCTGATCCTGAAATTATTTTGAGAATAATGGACGCCGTAACGATTCCGGTCATGGCCAAAGTGCGCATCGGCCATTTTGCCGAAGCCCAGATCTTAGAAGAGCTCGGAGTCGATTACATCGATGAAAGTGAAGTTTTAACCCCGGCTGATGAACAGTATCATATTAACAAACATCTTTTTAAAGTGCCTTTTGTCTGCGGGGCCAGAGATTTGGGCGAAGCGCTGCGCCGTATCTCGGAAGGGGCAGCGATGATTCGCACTAAGGGTGAACCGGGAACAGGCAACGTAGTTGAGGCGGTTCGCCACATGCGTAAAGTAATGGACCAGATTCGCCAGGTACTGGGCAAAGCAGATGATGAGCTGGTTGTGATGGCCAAAGAGATGGGTGTATCGATCGAGATGATAAAAGAGGTGCGCGAGGCAGGTAGGCTGCCGGTTGTAAACTTTGCCGCCGGGGGGATAGCCTCTCCCGCTGATGCTTCACTGATGATGCAGCTCGGCTCTGACGGCATCTTTGTCGGCTCCGGTATCTTTAAATCCGAAAAGCCGGAACTGGTTGCCGAAGCAATTGTCCAGGCAACCCTGCACTATGAAGATCCGAAAGTTCTGGCCAAGGCTTCAAAGGGCTTGGGTGAAGCGATGCCCGGCCTCGAAATGTCTTCCCTTTCTGCAGCCGACCGGATGCAGGAACGAGGTATTTAAGCAGATGAAAGTTGGAGTGCTGGCGGTCCAGGGCGCTGTCTCAGAACATTTGGGCCACCTTGGTCGGTGCGGGGTTGAAGCCATTGCTGTCAAAGAAAAGACCGCCCTCGACAAGGTTGGCGGCCTGATCATCCCAGGCGGGGAAAGCACCACCATCGGCAAGCTGCTCGAGACCTTCGGCTTAGCCAATTCGATCAAAGAGCGCTGCTGCGACGGCAGCCTGGCCGTATTCGGCACCTGTGCCGGAATGGTTTTGATGGCAGAAGAGGTTACAGACGGGTTTCCCGGTCAGCCGCACCTGGGATTAATGAACATTAAGGTCAAGCGCAATGCCTTTGGCCGCCAACGGGAAAGCTTTGAAACCGAGCTGCAGTTTAACTCGTTTGAACCGGCCCTGACTGCTGTTTTTATCAGGGCCCCGAAAATCGAGGAGGCCGCAATCGGGGTAGAAGTACTGGCCAGTTTGGAAGAGGGCATTGTTGCCGCCAGGCAGGGGCTAATGCTGACCACCTCATTTCACCCCGAGTTGACCGACGACTTAAGGGTTCACCGTTATTTTATAGAAATCTGTAAAAGTATTTAAACCTCGACACAAGGCATCCGGGACTTAACATTTGTGTCAAAGTCCCCGTCCCCTTGTCACGGTTTTGTTATTATTCCCACTCGATGGTGCCGGGTGGCTTTGAGGTAATGTCGTATACTACCCGGGCTACTTCCGGTATTTCCCCGGTAATACGCGCTGAGATCTTTTCCAGCAGGTCGTGGGGCAGGCGGGCCCAGTCTGCGGTCATGGCATCTTCCGAAACCACCGCCCGAACTGCCACCACCGGCCCGTAATGGCGATCATCGCCTTTAACTCCAACCACATTCACTCCGGTTAAAACGGCAAAATACTGCCACAAACCAGCGGATAGTCCAGCCTGCGCCACCTCTTCCCGCACCACAGCATCAGCGCTTTGGAGCAGGTCTAATTTTTCAGCAGTAATTTCACCGATAATCCGCACGGCCAGCCCGGGACCGGGAAAAGGCTGCTTCTTTAAAATCGCATCCGTCAGTCCCAGCTCCGCTCCCACCAGGCGGACTTCATCTTTAAACAGTTCCCTTAAGGGTTCCACCAGCTCAAAGCCAAGTTCGGCAGGTAACCCGCCGACGTTATGGTGCGATTTAATCACCGCAGCGCCGCTGACCGAGCCGCTCTCGATCACATCGGGATAGATCGTGCCCTGGGCCAGGTAGGTGATATCGCCCATGGATAAGGCCTTTTCTTTAAAGACATCGATAAACTCCTTACCGATAATCATCCGCTTTTCTTCCGGGTCCGACACTCCGGCCAGGCGCTCAAGAAACCTCTCGCGGGCATCGATGTGTATAAATTTACCTTGAAGTTTTTCACTGTAGAGCCTGGCCACCTGATCGGCTTCATCCTTACGCAGCAGACCGTGGTCGACAAAGATGTAAACCGCCCTTTCTCCTACTGCCCGGTCCAGGATAAAGGCCACAACAGAAGAGTCAACCCCGCCGCTTAGTGCGCAGACCACCTTATCAGTAACGCTGAGCGTCTCGTTGATCTTCTTAACGGCGTCGTTGATAAAATTACCGGGGGTCCAGCTTTTGTGGCAACCGCAGACTTTAAAGAGAAACTCCTGCAATACCTGGTTGCCTCCGGGAGTGTGAAAAACCTCGGGGTGAAACTGAACGCCATATATTTTGCGCTTGTGGTCACCAATCGCCGCCAGGGTGTCATTTTCAGTTCTGGCCAAAACACTGAAACCCGGGGGTGGTTTTAAGACTTCATCCTGGTGGCTCATCCAGCCGCAGTTATTTTCACTGTTATTGAAAAGCAGATCGCTAAAAAGCGGCTCCTTCTCCACAATATTAAAAGAGGTGCGTCCAAACTCAGAGCGATCTCCTCTCTTCACCTCACCACCTAACTCCTTGGCCAGGAGCTGCATTCCGTAACAGATTCCGAGAATCGGAATGCCGCCTTCGTAAACCTCTTTATCGCAGCGGGGCGCCTGATCGCTGTAGACACTGGCCGGGCTTCCGGAAAGGATAATCCCGGCCGGTTTTAAGTCGGCAATCTCGCTGAAGGCTAGATCGTAGGGCAATAGTTCGCAGTAAACCCCTGCTTCTCTAATCCGTCTGGCAATCAGCATGCTGTACTGGCCGCCAAAATCGAGGATTACCACTTTCTCGCGCAAACTGCCGGAATCATCGTTTAAAAAGTGTTTCATCTCAACACACCTTTCCTCTTCTAGCTCTTAAACCGGGATATTCCCCCGAAAAACAGGCTGTGCAGTAGTCGCCGCTGTCATGACCGAGCGCACGGTAGAGATCTTCGGGCTCGGCAAAGGTGATGCTGTCGGCGCCAATCTGTTCAGCCAAAACCGCCAAGCCTGAGTCGCTAAAGGCAAGATCGGCGGCAACCGGTATGTCAATTCCATAGTAGCAGGGATTCTTATAGGGCGGGGAGGCAATGCAGAGGTGCACTTCCCTGGCTCCGGCGGCACGCAGCAGGGAGGTTAAAATGCGGGCGGTAGTGCCGCGCACAAGCGAATCGTCAACAACGGCCACTTTTTTATCCCGTACCAAACCGGCAATCGGGTTAAACTTGAGGCGCACCGCCAGTTCTCGCTCGCCCTGGGTCGGCTCGATAAAAGTTCTGCCCAGGTAGGGATTACGGTGAACCGCCCACTCCAGGGGTAGTTTCAGGGCTTCGGCCAAACCCATCGCCGCTGAGACACCGGAGTCAGGAGAAGGGATAATCATATCAAGGGTTTGTTGCTTTACCCTCCCGGCGAGCAGCGAACCGACCGCTTTGCGCACCTGGTGAACATTACAGCCGCTGATTACACTGTCCGGACGGGCAAAGTAGACATACTCAAAAATGCAGAGCGACTTCCGCACAGCTGCGTTTCCGCTGCGGCTGATCAGCTCTTCGGGACCGATAGCCACAATTTCGCCCGGTTCGACTTCACGGACCAGGCTCGCTCCGACAGTGTCCAGGGCGGCCGTTTCCGACGCCAGGTAATAGGTTTCATCACGCCTGCCGATCACCAGCGGCCTGAAGCCGTTCGGATCCCTGAAAGCATAAAGGTGATCTTCATCAATCAACACCGCCGCGTAAGCGCCCCTGATCTGCTGCATCGTTTTTTCAATCGCCTTTAAGAGCCCCTGGCGCCGGTAGCGAAAGATAAAGGCAAGAATAATCTCAGTATCGGATGTGGTGTGAAAGATTTGTCCCTCTTCCAGCAGACGGTTATGAAGGTGGCGAGTATTTGTCAGGTTGCCGTTGTGGGCCAGGGCCATCGCTTTGCCGTCAAAGGTGCGGGCTACCAGGGGCTGAGCATTGAAAGGGTTGCTGGAACCGGTGGTCGAATAGCGAACGTGCCCTAAGATAGTAGAGGCCTTTACCGCGTCGAGTGTCGGGCGGTTAAAAACCTGTTCAACCAACCCCATCCCTCTGACCAGTTC
>CAYGHB010000126.1:0-5473 GCA_964349375.1 uncultured Syntrophomonadaceae bacterium
AGCCGTGCTAGGTGAAGGCGAGAAAGGTGAAATTGTGATCACCAACCTTGATGCCCGGGGCACTGCCTTGCTGCGCTTCAAAACCGGAGATATTGCTACAGGCGGATTAGTCACCGAACCTTGTCCCAACTGCAAGCGTACTGTACCGCGGATTATGGGAGATATCGAGTGCAAGGAACATATCTTTGAGCTGCAGGGCAAAGCCGGCACAGTTGTCTTAAACGGCAACCAGCTGCGGCGGATGTTTTTTGCCCGGGAGGATGTCCTGGTCTGGTTCGCGGAAATTAACAGCAGCGGTGCAGAGGATGCTCTGCGGGTTGTGGTTAAGAATGTATCGGGAACCGATGAAGCAGCAGTATTGAAGGCGGTAGAAGAAAATCTAAAAGCTGAATATCAGCTGCCGATTACAGTTGAAAGCAGCACTCTCGATGCCATCGCCAATAAAATTGGTCTCGAGAAATCCATTACTGAACAGAATATTTTTGATAACCGCGAAAAATAACACCATATTCTTCTAACAATACAGCCTCCTGTTAACGGGAGGCTGTATGCTTCTCTTTTCACAGGAAAGCTTTACAAGACACTGTCACTTGCCTTTTCAAGGCCACCCAATGATGATATAATCAGGAGGCAGCGCAAGTACACAGGGTTTTAATCAATTATGCACGGATGAAAGGCGGTTATTTACTTGGGCACCTTACCTGAACCAGTAAACCTCGAGACGATCACAGGCAACCTCGCTGATGCTGTATTGATGGTGGACACAGACAAGAAATTGGTCTGGTTAAATCGAAAAGCAGAGGATTTTTTTAATGCAGCTTTTGATGAAGCAGTGGGAAAAGATATTGTTGAGATCACGGCCATCAAGAGGCTCAGGTATCTTTTAGATGATGTTTTTGAACAGCAGGAAGCGTTAAAGTGTTCTTATGAAGAAGCTTCGGTAAAAGTCAAGAAAAAAGATGAACGGTTTTTCTTCAAGATTGCCATAAACCCGGTTTTTCATCAGGATAATCTTTTTGGTGCGCTGGTCCAGCTAACTGATGTAACCCGCTTTCATGAATTGGAAAAGATCAAAACCGATTTTGTTTCCATAGTTTCCCACGAGTTTCGTACCCCGCTTACTACAATTATTGTCGGAGTGGAGATGCTGAAAGAAGGGATGCTGGGAGACCTCACCCCGCGTGG
Source organism: uncultured Syntrophomonadaceae bacterium (assembly GCA_964349375.1). GTDB lineage: Bacteria > Bacillota > Dethiobacteria > DTU022 > DTU022 > UBA993. The sequence continues at coordinate 1,186 of CAYGHB010000126.1, forward strand.
CAAAGAGGTGCTTGAGGCGATCGGCGCTGACTGTGAAAGGTTAAACCGGCTGATCGATAACCTGATGGAGTTATCCCGGATTGAATCAGGAACTATCTATGTGGAAGCAGATTCTACCGACATTGCCGATCTGGTTGAGGAAGCGGTCAGGCCGCTGAAGATTCAGGCTGACAAGCAGGGCGTTGAGCTAATTACTGATTTGCCGCCTGAACTGCCACCGGTGGCTGCTGACTTTAACAAAGCAGTTTGGGTGCTGGCTAACCTTGTCGGCAACGCCATGCGTTATACCGACCCTGGCGGAACGATAACGGTCAGAGTCAGGCAGCGCGGTAAAAAACATTTCTTCTCCGTTGAAGACACCGGCTGCGGGATTCCGAAAGAGCACCAGGAGAAGATTTTCCGCAAGTATGTTCAAGTCAGTGGTCCGGGCCGTAAGGGCGCCGGTGGCGTTGGCTTGGGATTGGCCATTGCCAAGGATATAGTGATGGCTCACGGCGGTGAAATATGGGTTGAAAGCGATATCGGCAAGGGAACTAAGTTTACCTTTACTTTCCCGGTTTACCATGAAAAAGACTCTGTTACCCTGCCGGAAGCTGATCAACAAGGAGGATAAAAAATGGGGAAAAAAGTGTTACTGGTTGAAGACGAAAAAAATGTTATTCTGGGAGTGCGAACCTGTCTCGATGCGGTCGGCTATGATGTGGAAATTGCTGAAGACGGTGAAGAAGGCTTAAATGCCGTTCGCAGGGAGCACCCCGATCTAATTCTGCTCGATTTGCTGTTACCGAAGCTTGATGGCTTTGAGGTGCTTAAAGTCCTTAAAAGTGATCCGGAAACAGCCAAGATACCGGTGATTGTCCTTACGGCCAAGGCGGAAGAAGAAGATCGACAGCGCGCCCTTGATCTGGGGGCCGATAATTATATGACAAAGCCATTCAAACCCCAGGAACTCTGGGATCGGCTTAAAGGTTATCTAAGCGCCTAATTATTTAGTTTATCCTGCTGGAAAAAAGGGCACACTACCTGTGTCTTTTTAAATAAGCTTTATTTCCATCTAAAAAAAAAGATAACTTGCCGGACGGAGGTATGAGATGGCCTTGGGAAGACTTCAGTACGAACAGGGGCCGATCCGCCCCCCAAGCGAGGCCGGCAGCCTACTAGTTCGCCTGACCCGCAACTGTCCCTGGAACCGGTGTCTCTTCTGCCCTGTTTACAAGGAAGAGAAATTTAGCCGTCGTTCTGTGGATGATATAAAAGCAGATATCAGCAAAATGGCGGAAGCGGCAGAACGGATCAGGTCGGTTTCAGATAGCAGCGGTTCCGGGGAAGAAATAAACCGGCAGACTGTCGCTAAAATCCAATCTGAACATCCGGAACTGCTTCAAATCGCCTACTGGCAGTATGGCGGGGGTAAAAATGTCTTTTTGCAGGATGGCGACAGCTTGCTGATGCCCTTAAGTGATCTGCTTGAAATCTTAAGCTTCCTGAAAGAAAAATTCCCTACAATTGATCGCGTCACCACTTATGCCCGTTCAAAAACGCTGCTGCGTTTTTCGCAGCCTGAGCTGGAAAAATTAAAGGATCATGGTTTGAGTCGTATCCATGTGGGGCTGGAAAGCGGTTGCGATGCCGTGCTTGACTTTATGAAAAAGGGGGTTACCGGCGAGCAGCATGCTGAAGCAGGGTTGCGCGTAAAAGCCACCGGCATATCCCTTAGTTTCTATGTCATTTTAGGGCTCGGCGGGCTGCCCTTGTGGCGTGAACATGCCCTGGATACGGCAAAAGTTATAAATCGTGTTAATCCGGATTATATCAGGTTGCGCACCTTGGCAATTCACCCGGCTTCACCTCTTTATAAAAGCTATCTTGACGGTAACTTTATACCACTGACTGACGATCAGGTAATCAGTGAAGAGCATTTGCTTGTCGAAAGCCTTGAAGGAATTGACAGTAATTTAGTCAGCGATCATATCCTTAACCTGCTGGAAGAGGTAGAGGGGAAGCTTCCTGCCGATAAAGAGCAAATGCTTAGCATCATGAAGCGTTATCTTGACTGGCCTGCGGAAAAGCGTGAGCTGTTCAGGCTTGGACGCCGGACCGGCTATTTTAGATGTTTAAATGATCTTAATCAAAAAGCGCTTGCTCAGCCGGTTGAAGAATACTACCGGCACTTGCAAACCCAGAATATTACCGTTGACGAACAAATCCGGCAGCTGATGCTTCGCTTTATTTGAGGGAGGTGGGTGTTGGTGCGGGTTGCTGTTTCTGTTTTTGAGCTTCATATTCCGGGAGTAACTTCCCTGAAAGGCAAACGGAAGGTGATTAAAAGCCTGGTGCATCGTCTGCGCAACCGTTTTAATGTATCGGTAAGTGAAATTGGCTATCAGGATTTATGGCAGAGGGCTGAGCTGGGCATGGCTGTGGTCTGTCACAACGGCGCAGGCGCGGATAGCATCATCGAACAGATCTTTGCCTTTATTGAAGCGGAAAATGAGATCGATATCATTACGACAAGATTTGAGAATTACTGAAAAGGGTCGGTTAGGAGCGGAGCGGATCTTTGCTGAAAATCAGAAAAATAACGGAACTTGCCCATCACTACCTGCAGCTTAACGTAAGAGAAGGGGACCGGGTAATCGATGCGACAGCGGGAAACGGTATTGATACCCTTTTCCTGGCCGGGATTGTCGGTAAAAGTGGTCATGTATATGCTTTTGATATTCAAAGTGAAGCGCTTGCGGCTACCGAAAAAAAACTAACGGAGAATCGCCTAAAAGGTCGCGTCACACTGATCAATGATGGTCATGAGAAGCTGGACCTTTATGTAAGAGATCAGATTGCGGCAGTTATCTATAACCTCGGCTACCTGCCCGGAGGCAATAAAGATAAAACAACGAAGCACGAAACAACAATCAGCAGCCTTGGAATAGCTCTGCGTTTGCTTAAAAACGAAGGCCTGGCTGTCCTTGTCCTCTACCCCGGCCACGGGGAAGGAAAAACCGAAAAAAGTCAACTTATCAAGTATTGTGACCAGCTGTCACCGCGGGAATACAATGTTCTCCATCTCCGCTTGATTAACCAGCCTAACGAACCTCCAGAGCTATTGGTCATTCAGCGTAATCTTTTTAGCAAGACCGCTGATGTATAAAGGATATTTAAAGTAAGCTGTCGAAATCTACCTGATGCGTTTTTTAATCTTTCTGAATTGAGGTATATTTAAACTGGAGCAGATATGGCAACTGATTGGCAAAGAACTACACTTAGTTGAGGAACGTCTGCAACTCTTAGTTAATTCCAGTGGACCTGACCTTCAAAATGTTGGTAGCTACATCTTCGATGGTGAAGGCAAGAGAATTCGCCCGGCTCTATTCATGATGGCAGCTTATCGGCCCAATCAGGATTTGGAACCCCTGGTTGATGCCGCAGTTGCCCTGGAGCTTATTCATACGGCTTCGCTGCTGCATGATGATGTGATTGATCAGGCTCTAACCCGCAGGGGCAAAGATACGGTTCACACCAAATGGAGCAACATGATTTCCGTTCTCTCCGGCGATTTTTTATTAAGCCAGGCTTTCAAAATGCTGGTTACCTACCGCAACTGGCAGTTGATGGATGTTGTTGTTGATGTTGTTGAAAATATGGCTAAAGGAGAAGTAGAGCAGGCCTTTGCCAATCCCGATACAGACCGGTTAGAGGAAAAATATTTTCTTTGGATCGGCAAAAAAAGCGCCGCCTTTTTTGCCGGCTGTTGCAAGGCCGGCTGCCTGATGGCCGGCGGAAATTTGGCAGAACAACAGCTGTGGTCTGATTACGGTTATAATCTTGGTATTACATTTCAACTAATTGATGATTATCTCGATTACAAGGGAAAAGATCAGATAACCGGAAAACCTCTTTACGGAGATTTAATCAACGGGGTTCTCACTCTGCCACTAATCCGGGCTATGGATAGATCTGAGGGTAACGGCTTGCTTAAAAGCTACTTGCAGAGCAATCACGTTGATCGTCAAGTGGGCGCCGAAGAAGTGGCGAAGTTAGTTCTAAAAAGTGATGGTCCGGCCTACACCATGAAAAAGGCAGAAAACCATGCGCAACTGTCGGCAGCGCTTATTGAAAAGCTGAGTCTTGCCGATGCGGAGCATAAATCTCTGGCAGCAGGTCTGCCGCTGGGTTTGCTGTTGCGCAGCAAGTAAAGTGATTGAATCTCTAAAATATGGAGGATTAACCTATGCATAATCAACATATATCTAAATCGGTAGTTAAAAGACTCCCTGTTTACCTTCGTATT
>CAYGHB010000127.1:0-1850 GCA_964349375.1 uncultured Syntrophomonadaceae bacterium
CTGATCCTGATCATCATCGGAGCGGTAACCATTACTCAGACAGCTATCGCCTACGTAACACCGATCCAGGAAGAATACAGCCCCTTCACCATGAGGGACCCGAACCCCGACCTGATCCAGTGGGAAGAAAGATTCGGAACAGAATTTGTCGAACAGGAGAGAGAGCGGTTTGAAATGATCAGCAAGGAAAACACCAATCGCAGGTTGCTTCGCGATCTTGTTCGCGGGATTGCTTTTATTGCCGTTGCTCTGCCGGTTTACTTATACCACTGGCGCAAGATACCGAAGCTGGAAAGCGGCAATGTAGCTGATCATTATTAATTAAGCGCTGCGATGTTGTGTTTCATTTACGGTTGAACAATATATTGAAGAGAGAGGGGATGCCTGTCTGTCGTGAAGCTTCTGAAGCTTGAGCAGCCACCAGTTTATGAAGTTGACCCGTGGAAAATTAGCGAAAGGGATTTTAAGGCGCATAAAAATCTTCACAGTGAAACAGTTTTTTCTCTGGCCAACGGCTATATCGGCATCAGGGGCAGTTTTGAAGAAGGTTTTAACGGTTCTTCAACCCGATCGATCGATGGTATTTACTTAAACGGTTTTTATGAATCGGTGCCGATACCACACAATGAAAGAGGTTACGGGTTTGCACAGAATACGCAAACCAGGCTTAATGTAACCGACAGCAAGATTATTAAACTGCAGTTGGAAGATGAATGGTTCAATCTTGACACAGGTCAGCTTATAAATTTTGAAAGAACCCTGGACCTGCGCAAAGGCTGCCAGGTCAGAGAATTGATCTGGAGATCTCCCAAGGGCCGGGAAGTGAAGGTATGCATTAAACGGTTAGTGCCGTTTACTCACCGCCACTTGCTGGCCTTTGCTTACGAAGTTGAACCGTTAAATTTTAGCGGCACTGTTACTATCCATTCCGCACTGAACGGTGATGTTGACAACCACACCCACGTGGAAAATGATCCCCGGTTTTCGGCATCGCTTGGAGAACTTCGGATGGCCGTTACCGGTGTAAAAGCCAGGGCCACCGGAGCAACCATAACCCAGAAAACTATCCGCTCCGGGTTATCCCTGACCTGCGCGATGGAAAATCTGCTCGTTGAAGGTGGTCCCGCGGAAGTTGATACAGAGCAAACAGCGAAAGCGGCTACCAACAAGTTCAGGATCAACGTCCGGGTTAATGAAAAAATTAAGCTCGTCAAATTTGCTTCCTACTACACTACCCTCGATTACCCTGAGAATAAGATAGCAGAATTAGCCGAAGAAACCACAAAAGCGGCAAAAGAGCTCGGGTTTAAGGCCCTCCTTGCTGAACAGGAAAAGTTCTGTACAGATTACTGGGATGAAGTCGACCTTTCGATCGAGGGTGATCCTTTATTACTGCAGGGTTTGCGCTTTAATCTCTTTCATTTGCTGCAGGCCTACGGGAACAAAGGTCAAACCGGTATTGCCGCTAAGGGCCTGACCAGCGAAGGCTATGACGGACACTATTTCTGGGACACAGAGATTTACCTGCTTCCCTTCTATGCCGCAATTAATCCCGAAGAAGCGCGTAACCTGATCGCTTACCGCTACAGCATTTTAGATCATGCCCGTAAGCGGGCAACAGAGCTTTCTCATCCTAAAGGCGCGCTCTACCCCTGGCGGACCATTGCCGGTGAAGAGGGTTCGTCATATTTTCCAGCCGGTACTGCCCAGTATCACATTAATTCTGCTATTGCCTATGCAATCTGTAAATACATTGAAACCACTGGCGACTTCGAGCTGATGCTTGATTTTGGAGCTGAAATCTTATTTGAAACGGCTCGGCTGTGGGCGGATTTGGGCACCTACGTGCC
>CAYGHB010000127.1:1950-5456 GCA_964349375.1 uncultured Syntrophomonadaceae bacterium
CATATTGCTTCAATATTAACTATCGGGGTTGCCGGCTGAAAGTTTCAGTCGCTGATCAGGAAGTCAGCTACCGGTTATTAAAAGGGGATCAGATTCATTTTATGCACAGCGGGGAACAGGTTATTCTTGCGGCTGACCAGGCGGTCTCTTTTAATTTAGCTGAACGTGGCGAACAATAAGGATCTTTTTTAGGTGGTGAACGGGAACTGAAAATCGAAGCATTCATCTTCGATCTGGACGGAGTCTTAACTGATACTGCCGAATACCATTACCTGGCCTGGAAGCGTCTGGCCGATGAAGAGAGCTTTCCATTTTCCAGGAGCGAGAACGAACAGCTCCGCGGCGTATCGCGCCGGGCCTCCCTGGAGTTGATTTTAAAGGGCCGCGAAATATCAGAAGAACAAATGCAGTTGCTGATGGATAAAAAAAACGGCTATTACCGGGTTTACTTAGAAGAGATCACCAGCGAAGACCTGCTGCCAGGGGCTTTAGCACTGCTTAAGAAACTGCAGGCAATGCAGTACAGGCTTGCGCTTGCTTCTGCCAGCCGTAACGCTAAAACAGTAGTAAGCCGTCTTGGTATTGAATCATGTTTTGAAGTAATTGCCGACGGTAAGAGCGTGAAAAAAACCAAACCGGCTCCGGATATCTTTCTATTTGCCGCCAGGCAGCTGTCATTGCCCCCGCAGGCCTGCCTGGTTATAGAAGATGCCGAAGCTGGTATAGCAGCCGCCAAAGCTGCCGGAATGACTACCATCGGCATCGGTCCTGTGGAAAGAGTAGGGGCGGCGGATCATATTTACCCTTCTGTGGCTGCGATCAGGCTCGCAGAAATAATATAATCCGGAGCGGCAAGGGTTTTAAGCAGCATCCTGGCTTTATCAGATGATTTCAGGAAATATTTTGCTTCCGTAATAGGGGTAAAACCGACTTTTATACTCCAGGCAGTAGCGGGTAAAACAGAAAAAATATCCTCATCCGTCCAGTCATCGCCCATGGCTAAAATAAAATCGAACTCATCCTCATTACCTAACCAGTGGATAGCTGCCTTACCCTTATTGATGCCCACCGGTTTTATTTCTAAAACCTTTTTCCCCTGCAAAACCTGCAGATCTGTTCCAGCCAAAATATCATGCAATGAATCGGCCAGCTCCTTCGCTCTCAGACTGCCGAGTTCCGGATCAGTATTTCGATAGTGCCAGGCCAGCGCAAAAGCTTTTTCCTCGACAAATGAACCCGGCGTCCGGACACTGAACATTTCAAGTATGGGATAAATATTCTGCTTCCAACTATCAGTCAAACCCGGTTCACTGAGTTCCCAGCCATCCCTGGAGCTGCTCAGCAGCCAGGCACCGTGCTCGGCGGCCGCTCCGGCAGTTTCACTGAGAACCAGGACACCTTTTAAGGCTATGCCCTGGCAGGCCAGGTATTCTTTGGCCACCAGGTTCATCCCGTCCCTGAGAGGTGTAACCAGGGCAAGGTCTGCAGCTGAGTAGAGCGCAACCAGTTTTTCAAAAGGAACCGAACGGTACAAATAGAGGATCGGCGACCAATCAAGCGTTCCGAAACATCCGTTAATCTTGCCCACCAATTCGTCAATCTCGCTCTTTAATAACTTGTATTCCTGAACCTTAGTCCGGGATGGAACACAGAGCATCAGGTAAGTAATTCTCCTGTGCCACTTAGGGTTCCGCTCCAGGAACAGTTCAAAAGCCTTAAGCCTTTCGGGAATCCCTTTTGTAAAATCAAGGCGATCAACCGAGAGGATAATCTTCTCTATTCCCAGTTTTTTTGCAGTGACTCTACCTCTTTCAGTACCGTTTTTGAAGCTGAAGCGGATATATATTTTGGGGCATCAATGCCCATGGGGAAAGTATCAACTATTATTCTGTTATCGGCAATTACCTGTCCGTAAGTCTGGTCAATGCCAAGGATGCGCAGAACACAGCTGAGAAAATGTCTCGTATAATCGTAAGTGTGAAACCCGATCAAATCGGCGCCCAGCAACCCTTGCAAGATCTCTTCCCGCCAGGGCAGATAGCGGAATATTTCCAGCGAAGGAAAAGGGATGTGAAGAAAAAACCCGATTGTGGCATCCGGTATCTCTTTTCGCAGCATTGCCGGTAGCAGCATCAGGTGATAATCATGGATCCAGATCAGATCGCCCGGCCTGACAGCTTCCAGAAGCTTTCGGCAAAATTTTTCATTTACTTTTACATATGATTCCCACTCCGAAGCATCATAAGTGCTATAAGTAGAAAAGTAGTGGAATAGCGGCCAGAGGGTTCTATTACTGAAGCCATGACAATATTTCTTGAGATCGCGATCAGTAAGGTAAACGGGGAGGCAATTATAGTCGTTCAATAGAACAGAGTCCAGATCCGCCCTTTTCTGACAGTCTTTCTCGTTAAGACCCGGCCAGCCAACCTATAAGCCATCATTATCCTGATGGAAAGAGGAAAGGCCGGTGGCAAGACCGCCGACGCTGGGAATAATTTTTCTGGAATCACCTTTACCGGTAACGCTAACCGGCAAGCGGTTGGAGACAATCACAACCCTCCGGTTCTGTTGATCTACTTTGGGTGGAACCATTAAATACACCTCATCACTTCTATAATTCCTTCACTATCGCTTGATGCGCATATTAGTTTTCAACTGATATTATATCAGAATTTTCTGTTAAATGCAGCAAAGCGCTGTCCTTCATTCTTTGCCGAAACACAAACAAAGCGCCCTCAAAGTGGAAGGCGCTTTTAATCCCTTTTAGTTATTATTGATCTTTATGGCTGGACCACGAAATCGATACTTCCTCTGGCAGTATGGGCGGACGTGACATCATCAGAACTGCGATGAGTGGCAACAATTAAAGAATATGTTTCACCTGGGCTAAGCTGCCCGAGGTTGTAACCCTGTCCTGCGGGGAAAGTAAGCGGATATGAGAACTCCATCACAGTTTTTCCGCCAGAGCGGCTTAAAAAGAAATCTAATACTGCCGGAACAGCTACTTCGTCGTGAGTGCGGGCTTTACCCAGGTCATCCCTGTAAGCTGGCGTTGCCCCGTCCAGGTAACCAAGAATCATATTTGCGCCGTTCATTACTCCCCGGTCATTTAAGCCCACAGCAAGATATCCTTCAACTTCAGCTTGCATATAAACGTAAATGTTGCTTCCATCATGGGCTAGATAGATGACAACGCCGGCGACCTCCAGAGCTTCAGCAGGATAACCACTGTTTGAACCGTCTACACTTAGCGGAACATCAACTTTGCCCATCAGCGGACCGGAGGGAGCCTCAACAACTGGCGTTTCTTCCGGGCTGCCTGTTTCTTCTGAAGCATCTTCCGGAGTTTCAGGCAAAACAGTTTCGCCTCCACAACCGGCAACCATTGGCGCCACTGCAATCATTATAATCAATAACAGGTATTTCATAATTATTCACTCCTCGTCTAAAATAACCTGCTCAGAAAACAGGTCAGCCAAACTTAAAGTGATTATATCATATTTACT
>CAYGHB010000128.1:0-5453 GCA_964349375.1 uncultured Syntrophomonadaceae bacterium
TTCTGGCGGGATAGTCGTCTGATTCGGATCGGGGCGGGCACTGATGAAATTATGAGGGAGATCATTTCCAGGCAGATGGGGCTTTAAAGAGAGTCTCTTTGCAGACGTTCAAATGGCAGAAGGGAGAAATGTAATTGATTAAGAAGGTGCTGATCGCAAACAGGGGTGAAATAGCCCGGCGGATCATCAGGACAACCGACAAACTAAATATTGGCAGTGTTGCTGTTTTTGCAGAGCCTGACAGTAGTGCTATTTTTGTTCGTGAGGCGGGGGAAGCGGTAAGCCTGGGAGGCAGGACTCCGCTTGAGAGCTACCTGGATATCGAGAAAATTATTGGGGCCGCAAAGAAAACGGGCTGTGATGCTGTCCACCCGGGTTATGGTTTTCTATCTGAAAATCCCCGCTTTGTTAACAGGTGCCAGGCTGAAGGTTTGACTTTTATCGGCCCGACTGCCGAGGCCATCGGCTTGATGGGCGATAAGGCAGAAGCGAGAAAAGTGGCTAAACGGCTTGGTGTGCCCACAGTGCCGGGCAGCGAAATTATGGCCAACCTGGTTGAAGCAGAAGAGTTTTGTTCGAAAATAGGCTTTCCCCTGCTGCTAAAAGCGACAGCCGGGGGCGGTGGTATCGGGATGCGCCTTATATCTGACCCGCAGGAACTGGCAGCAGCGTTTACTGAAACTGCTGACCGGGCCGGGGTCGCATTTGGCGATAAAAGGGTTTATGCCGAAAAATATCTCGACCAGCCGCATCACATCGAGATCCAGGTTTTACGTGACCATCACGGTAATCTGCTCACTTTCTATGAGCGGGAATGTTCTGTTCAAAGGCGTTATCAGAAAGTAATCGAAGAATCGCCTTCAACGGCGGTCGATTCTGAACTGCGCCGGAAACTGCGGGAGGCCACCCGGAAACTGGCAGAGGGGATCGGTTACCTTAACGCCGGAACGATTGAGTTTGTCGTTGACGGATCGGGAAACTTTTATTTTCTTGAAGCAAATACCCGGCTCCAGGTAGAGCATCCGGTAACAGAGCTGATTACGGGCATCGATTTTGTGGAACAGCAGATTCAGATTGTCTCCGGCGAAACTTTAAAACTAAGGGATGAAGACTTAGAACACAGCGGCTGGGCAATTGAAGCAAGGATCTATGCTGAAGATCCGAAGCGCTTTTTCCCTTCACCGGGAACAATCGCAGAGTATCTGGAGCCAAAGGGGGAAGGGATCAGGGTGGACAGCGGCTATGAAGCCGGCAGCGTGATTACACCCTATTATGATCCCCTGCTGGCCAAACTGATTGCTCACGGCGAGACCCGCAGCGAAGCCATCGGGCGCCTGGAAGAGGCTTTAAAAGGTTTTCAGATAAGCGGTTTAAAGACCAACATTCCCTTCCTGCTTGAAGCAGTCGTTTCCAGACTCTTTATTGATGGTGGTTATGACACGCATTTTATTGAGAAAATGAAGCAGGTACCGCCGGGATAGCCGGTTTTTGAATCGGGGTAAGTTTCAGAAGCTCTTAGGCACTGTAATCAATTCTTAAAGGAGGCCAGTTTTGATGAGCGATAGCGATAAGGTAGAAATCGGGTTTGCCGATGTTGACAACCTGCATCACAAGCGCGATATTGCCAGGCAGGGCGGGGGGCCGGATAAAATCACACGCCAGCATAAAAGAGGCAAACTAACGGCGCGCGAGCGTCTCGGGCTGCTTTTCGACGAGGGCACTTTTTGTGAAGTGGGCATTCTTGGCGGCGAGGATGTGGAAAAACCAGATGCCGACGGAGTGATTGCCGGTTACGGAAAGATTAATGGCCGTTACGTCGGCTTAGTATCCTATGACTACACGGTTAAAGGCGGTTCTATGGGCGAAGTAGGGGAGATCAAAGCGACCAGGATCAGGGAAATTGCTCTTAAATCAAGGTTTCCGATGATTTGGATCATGGATTCAGGTGGGGCGCGGATGGATCCGAAAACCGGTTTTGGAGCCAGCGAAAACAATGATCGGGTTGCCCTATTTGCTTTTACCGGTCACCTTTTTAAGGAAGAAGCTCTGATGTCGGGGATTGTTCCGCTGGTCGGGGCCATGATGGGTCCAGGTTTTGCCGGAACCGCCTATATCCCGGGATTATCGGACTTTGTACCTATGGTGAAAGGGAAAAGTTTCATGGGGTTGGCCGGGCCCGCCCTGGTTAAGGAAGTAATCGGAGAGGATATCACCGAAAACGATTTGGGCGGCTCAAAAGTACACTGTGAAATAAGCGGAGTAGGAGATTTGGAGGTTGAGGACGATCAAGCCTGCATTCAGGCCATCAAAGATTATCTTCAATATTTTCCGGACAATTGCGATCAAAAACCGCCCCGCTTCGAATACCAGGGAGATCCGACCGCATTAATCGATGACAAAATCTTAGAAATTATCCCCGATAATACCCGCCAGGCTTACAGCATGCACCGGGTGATTAAAATGATTCTTGACGAGGGGCAGTTTTTTGAGATTAAACCTAAATGGGGCAAAAATATGATCACCGGTTATGGTCGGATTGGCGGTTATGCCATCGGTATTGTGGCCAATAACCCCATGTCATACGGTGGAGTAATTGATATCAATGCAGCCGATAAAGCAGCTCGCTTTATCTGGACCTGCGATGCCTTCAACATACCACTGCTGTTTCTTTCCGATGTTCCCGGGTTCATGGTCGGTTCCAAGGCGGAGCAGAGCGGCATAATCAGGCACGGGGCAAAGATGATTCATGCCGTGGCCGAGGCAACGGTGCCCAAGTTTACGATCATTGTGCGTAAGTCTTATGGGGCCGGCTATTATGCCATGTGTGGAAAATCTTTTGATCCCGATCTGATAGTGGCCTGGCCAAAGGGCGAGATATCTGTGATGGGGGCTGAAGGGATGGTAAGCATTTTCGGCAAAAAGCTGCTTGACGCAGCGCCGGAGGAGGAACGCGAAAACATCGTTGCCGGTATGGCCGACATGATTAAACCGTTGCTTAATGTTAAACAGGCGGCCGCCAAGGCTTATATTGATGATGTTATCGATCCGCGGGAAACCAGGCGGGTTCTTTTCCAGGCCCTGGAGTTTACAAAAGAGAAAAAGATCTTTCGTCACCCCCGCAAGCACGGGGTCTACCCTATTTAAAATAGCTGACTTAAAAAGCTGCTTAAGCATTATCATCAGCGCAAAAGGGAGGGGATAGCAGATGTCAGAAACGATCATCACCGAAATACGCAGTCAATCCGGCTGGATAATCCTGAACCGGGAAGAGCGCCGCAATTCGATGAACCCGGATCTGCTCCGGGAACTGCTTGCTGCTCTTAAAGAGTTTGAAGAAAACAAAGAGGTGATCAGCTTAGTTTTAACCGGAGCCGGCGAAAAGGCTTTTTGCGCCGGGATGGATTTGGGAGGCGGCGAAGCCATGCAGCTTGGTCCGATCGACCGGCACGAGCTGCAGAGAGAGTTTGTCAGCCTTTTAAAAGCGATTAAAGAGCTTAAAAAGCCGATTGTGGCCAGAGTCCAGGGGCTGGCATTGGGAGGAGGGCTTGGCTTAATGAGCGCCTGCGATATCGCAATTGCTGCAGAAGATGCGCAGTTTGGCACTCCGGAAATTAATTTAGGTCTCTTTCCCTATATCATAATGGCAACTTTAATTCGTAATACCCGCAGCTCAAAGCAGCTGTTGGAGCTGATGCTGACCGGTGAGAGGATCAGCGCCGCAGAAGCCTGCGAGTTCGGCCTGGTCAGCCGGGTTGTGGAGAGAGCGCAACTTGACTGGGCCGTGGAAGAGATGACTCAGAAGCTGAACGCTAAGAGCCCCGCCATCCTGCGGCTTGGCAGGCGGGCTTTTTATACGATGCGCGATCTTGATTATGAACATGCTATGGAATATTTATCGGCTATGCTAGCCCTGAACATGCAGGCCGAGGATATGATCGAAGGGGTTAGCGCTTTTATGGAAAAGCGGGAACCAAACTGGCAGGGTAAATAAGAGATAGGAGAGTGACTAAATGGCTGTTGAAGACAAGGTGGTTATAACTGCTGCCCTGACAGGGGCGGTTGCCAATAAGATGCAGTGCCCCCACATCCCCTACACTGCTGAAGAAATCGGCGAAGAAGCTAAACGCGCTCATGATGCCGGCGCTTCCGTGGTTCACATTCACGCCCGCGACGATGACGGCACGCCTTCAATTGCGGTGCCGGTCTTTGAAAAAATCTACCGGGAAGTTCGCAAACGGAGCCCGGTGCTGATCAATTTTTCAACCGGGGCAGTCGGTGTCTCCCGCGAGGCGAGGATTGCCCATATCCCGGTCTGCAAGCCGGAGATAGCCGCCCTCAATATGGGGACGATGAACTATGCCAAGTACAGTAAACGGCGCCAGGATTTTGTATTTTCGATTGAATTTTTAAATCCCATCCCCGATATCATCTACTATCTGCAGACGATGAAAGAAAATGGCGTTCAGCCGGAATGCGAATGTTTTGATGTGGGGCACTTAGAAACTGTGTACCCCCTAATGGATATGGGGCTACTGGAAAAATTTCAGGTTAGCTGCATCTTAGGCGTTGTGGGAGGGATCCAGGCCACGGCGCAAAACTTGGTTTACCTCTCCTCGCGTGTTCCGGCGGGGATCCCCTGGCAGGTAATCGGAGTTAGCAACGAGCAGTGGTTGCTCTGTGCCACCGCCCTTTCCCTGGGGGGTAATGTCCGGGTTGGGCTGGAAGATAATTTTTATCTTGCCCCGGGTGAAATGGCTGAAGGAAACGGCCCGCTCGTTGAAAAAGCGGTGCGCATGGCGCGTGATATCGGGCGTGAACCGGCCACAGTAGATGAAGCTAAAGAACTGCTCAAGCTATAAATATTAACAGAATCAGAATAAGGAGTGATTTTTATGGCAGTAGAAGTCCTATCACCAATTACCGGCAATGTATGGAAGATCGTTAAGAAAGTAGGTGAACAGGTCGAAGAATATGAAGCAATCATGATCATGGAATCGATGAAGATGGAAATACCGGTGGAAGCGCCACAGGATGGAAAGATCCTGGAGATTAAGGTTAAGGAAGGAGACTCGGTGATTGAAGAGGAAGTAGTTGCTCTTCTTGAGTAGCAGCGGATAAAAATAATAATGTTTAAAGAAGGTGCGGCTTTATTGTCAATATCGATTATTTGAGTCAGCTTACAGTCTGTGGCAGTTTAAAAATTGAGTAGGAAAGAGAAGGAGGGAGCCAGATGAAACTGGTAGAAGGTCGAGAGCTCGGCGCTGTAAAGCGGGAAATGATCAAGGAACTATTCTGGGGCACGATTGACAACTATCCGGATATTATTGCTGTCCGCTACCGCGCCGGGGAGGATTTTGCCGGCATTACTTACCGGAGATGGGTGAAAAAGTAAAGAACATGGCTTTGGCGCTTATTTCCCTGGGCATTAAGAAGGAAGATAAAGTTAGTTTACT
>CAYGHB010000129.1:0-5436 GCA_964349375.1 uncultured Syntrophomonadaceae bacterium
GGCCGCGGGTTGGGCAGCTTAGCTGTTTTTATGGCCCTCTTTGCCAGTAATATTACCGCCTTTACCATCATAGGCTATGCCGGGTTTGCTTACCATGTCGGTTTTGGCGCTTACGGTTATGTTATTGGTTGGAGTATCTTTATCACCCCCTTTACCTATTACCTGGTCGGCTATCGATCATGGCTGCTTGGAAAGCGGTACGGTTATGCAACACAGCCCCAGGTTTTTGGCGGGATTCTAAGAAGTCCACTTGTTGCTCTACTCTTCATGGTTCTGCTCCTTTACTATACCCTGCCCTACCTGGTTGTCAGCATTATCGGCGGCAGTCTGGCCCTGTCTACTATTTCAAATGGTGTTGTGCCTTACTGGTTGGCTGCCCTGGTGATCATCTGTATATCCCTTTTCTACACCCTGCCTGCCGGTTTGCGCGGCACGGTCTTAACTGATATCTTTCAGGGCACGGTTTTTCTGGTGGTAGCTGTCCTGCTTCTTTTTGCCGTAGCGCAGTCACTCGGCGGGTTCTCGGCGCTTACCAATCGCATCATACTTGAAAATCCTGCTCTGCTGCAGCGCAGTTTGTCTCCGGCAATAGCTCCGATTAACTGGTTTAGTTTTGCTTTTACCAACTCGATTGCGGTTATTGTATTTCCACAGATGTTTACCCGCATCTTAGCGGCCCGCAGTAGCACCAGTCTGAAAAAGACCAGCCTTTACTATCCCCTGGCAATGGCCGGCATCTTCGCCATATCAACTCTGCTCGGAGTTTGGGGTGCTGTTTCTATTCCCGGGCTGATCGGGAAAGAATCTGATAACATTGTTCCCTTACTAATCCAACAATACCTGTCTCCAACCTGGATGATACTCGGTCTGGTAGTGATCCTGGCCATTGTTAAGTCGTCGATCGATTCACAGCTCTTATCCGTTTCCCACCTGGTAACCGACGATCTGCTGCCACGTTTTTGTAAAGTATCAACTCAGCAGGCGGTTTTCTGGGGACGCATATTGCTTTTGGTTTTTGCCGCTGCTGCTTTTTACATATCCCTGGTCAGACCGGCAGCTATTTTAAGCATCGCTGCTTTTGCTTTTTCCGGTTTTTCAGTGATCTTGCCGGTAATGATCGCTGCTCTCTACTGGCCGCGCACTAACAAATATGGAGCTACTGCTGCATTGATCATCCCGGCGATTATGCTTCACCTTTGGTATCTGAACGTTCTGCCGCAGTGGACAACATTTGGTTTCATGCCTGTTTTTCCCGCTTTCGTGTTGGCGATTGTTATCCTGGTGGTGGTATCCTATCTTACCCCGGCTCCCCCACCGAAACAGCGCGAAGAGACGTTTGGTGTTTTTGATCAGGTTTTTAAATAAAGCGGCTTAACTCTTAAGCGATGATTACAGCAGACGATGCAGAAATTATAAAAAGCCGTTTTCAGCTGATTTTAGGAAATCGATACCTGGTATTGATTACTCTGGCTTACATTGCCGGTATCATTCTGGGTCGCTTTTTTATGACGGAAGCAGTTCATTGTTACTGGTTCGCTTTGCTGTTTCTTTTTTTCCTGGCAGCGCTTTACTACTACAGGCTGACCTCATTTTTCAGGGTCAGCCTTTTGCTGTTTGTGGCTTTTGCCGGAGCAGTCTCATTCAATTACTCTGCTGCACCCTTAGAAAAAGGGATCATTCAATACGCTGGTTTACCCATGTATATTGAAGGTACTGTTGTTGAAGAACCTGTTATCGATCAGGATTACCAAACCTACCAACTGCAGGTTGATACCGTAGAAAACAGGGAAGGGCGGCAGAAAACTTATGGCCGGCTAATGGTTAAAATATACGGCTCTGAGAACGCCGTCTATCAGTTTGGCGAACGATTGCGCCTACGAGCCGCTATCGTTGAGCCAAAGGGCCTGAGGAATCCAGGTGGTTTCGATTACCGGTTTTTTCTGCGCAGCCAGGGAATTGATGCCCTGGCTTATCCTAAAGCATTGCAGGTAGATCGACTGGGAACAGGATCGGTCAATCCTCTGACCGGCTCTGCCATCGGTTTGCGGCAGCAGATGATCAAATTTATTGATGAAACCCTTCCGGCGCCTTCTTCCGATTTGTTAACGGCTATCCTTTTCGGCCGGCGTGGGCAACTGCCGGCGGCTGTGGAAGAAAACTTCAGAAAAGCTGGGGCCGGACATTTAATGGCTGTTTCCGGGCTGCACGTTGGCCTTGTGGCTGCCTTGATCGTTGGTCTATTTAGCCGCCTGCATATTAAAGGACATGGACCCTTAATCCTGGCTATTATTCTTGTTTTTGGCTACGCCTATATAACCGGCATGCGACCCTCTGCTTTGCGGGCGGCTATTATGATTTCAATGGCCCTCGGAGCTATGCTCCTGGAGCGGGAAAACGATTTGCCCACGGCAGTTGCTTTTGCCGCCCTGGCGACCCTTTTTGTCAACCCCCTATTGCTGTTTACGATCGGTTTCCAGCTTTCTTACGCAGCAACCCTGGCCCTGATTTATCTCTACCGTCCTTTTGATCATCTATTTAAATCGATGCGCATACCACAGCTGATCCGCTCTCCCCTCGCAATAACCATGGCGGCTCAAATCGGTGTTTTGCCCTTAAGTGTTTACTATTTTCATCATCTTCCGGCCGGTGCGCTCTTATTTAACCTTCTCTTTTTGCCGCTGATCGCATTTGTCGTCGGTTTTGGTTTAGCCGGCGCTCTGCTTGGCTTAGTGATACCCTCAGCGGGGGAGCTTTTGCTTTGGGGCTCCCGCCCTTTGCTGGAGCTGATGCTCCATATTTCCAGTTTCAGCGGCATACCCGGTTTTTATTTTGCCCTGGCGCCACCTGCTATACCAACACTGATCGCGTTCTATTCTTTAATGACCGGCTTTCTGGTGAGCTACTTTAGCTGGGAGAAGCGCTATGCCGGGATCGGTGAATTCTCCTATCTAACTTACCTCAGGGCTTTTGCCGGCAGCTTTATTCAAAAAAACCCCCGACAGGCAAGAGCTGTTGTTGCCCTGGCACTGCTAACTGCTGTAATCTTTGTTTGGGCCGGAATTCTATTTCCCGGGCAGCAGGATTTAAAAATCACCTTTATTGATGTCGGCCAGGGGGCGTCAGCCCTGGTGGAGATGCCCTGTGGGGTGAATGTCCTGATCGATGCCGGCGGAGAGCCGGCTTACAGCGCTGATCCCGGTGTTATAGGCGAAAAGGTGGTGCTGCCTTACCTGCGGTACCGGGGCATCAGAGAAATAGACCTGGCTGTTATCACCCATCCCCACGAAGACCACTTTGGCGGCTTCCTGCACCTGGCAGGGCAGATTCCGATCGGCTGGTTTTTAATTTCACCGATAAGCGG
This sequence comes from uncultured Syntrophomonadaceae bacterium, assembly GCA_964349375.1. Lineage (GTDB taxonomy): Bacteria > Bacillota > Dethiobacteria > DTU022 > DTU022 > UBA993. Next base: position 3,362 of record CAYGHB010000129.1, read on the forward strand.
CGATTCACCCCATTATCTAAACTTGATGGGCAAAGCAGAAGCAGAGGAGATTCCGGTGATAGTCGGCACAACCGGGCAGAGCTGGCATTGCGGTTCAGATCTTAAACTCGAAATTTTAAACCCGCCGGAAGGACTGATCAGGGGTGGTGGCAGTGAGTTAAATAACAACTCGCTGGTATTGCTGCTGCACTATAAAGATGTGAAAGTTCTTTTTACCGGGGATATTGAAGACGCCGCCGTACTAGACCTGCTCAGCCGCTATCCTGAACTAAAAGCCGACTTGTTGCAAATACCCCATCATGGCGGCTACCTGCCTTCGATTGATAAACTGCTCGAAACAGTGCAGCCCGATCTGGCGGTAATCCAGGTTGGGATTAACTCTTTTGGCCACCCCCACCCGTTTGTTACCGGCGCTCTTGAAGAGAGAGGAATTACAACTTACCGTTCAGACCATGATGGCGCAGTGTTTTTCAGAACGAACGGTTTGGAATTTGAAGTTAACACGACAGTTTTGCTTGTTCGGGTTAATTAACAGTTTCAATATGGGTGTCTCTCGCGGACATTGTAGCCAAGTGTAACTGGTGATATAATCCTACAGGGTCGTTCAGTTTTAAATATATTGGAGGCATGATTTTTGGAATCAGATAAAATCAGGAATTTTTGCATTATAGCTCATATCGATCATGGCAAGTCAACTCTGGCCGATCGACTGCTCGAAACAACGGGTACTCTTTCTGCCCGGCAGATGAAAGAGCAGGTCTTAGACCAGATGGACCTGGAGCGCGAAAGAGGTATTACGATCAAGCTGCAGGCAGTCCGCCTGGCTTACAAGGCCAAAAACGGGGAAGATTACATCCTGAACCTGATCGACACCCCCGGGCATGTTGATTTCAATTACGAAGTTTCACGCAGCCTTGCCGCCTGTGAAGGGGCCATTTTAGTTGTTGATGCTGTGCAGGGTATTGAAGCGCAAACCCTGGCTAACGTTTACTTAGCGCTTGAACAGAATCTTGTCATCATCCCGGTAATCAACAAGATTGACCTGGCTAATGCTGATCCTGATCGGGTAAAAACGGAGCTTATAGGGATCATTGGTGACGATGCTGTGGAAGCTCTGCCTATCTCCGCTAAAAAAGGAACCGGTATTGAAGATGTCCTGGAAGCCGTTGTAATAAAAGTACCGCCTCCGGCTGCCGGAACTCTGGAAAATCCCCTTAAAGCGCTTGTGTTTGACTCTCACTACGACAGTTACCGCGGGGTCATAGCCTACATCAGAGTGGTGGAGGGCAGCATCCGCAAGGGAGATAGGATTAAATTCATGAATACCGGCAAGAACTTCGAGGTTGTTGAAACCGGGGTTTTTAAACCGGCCATGGAAGTGGTGGAAGGCCTGACGGCCGGCGAGGTGGGCTATTTGATCGCTTCCGTTAAAAATGTCGGCGATGCGCAGGTCGGCGACACGATCACCAGCGCTGATCACCCTGCTGCCGAAGCATTGCCCGGTTACCGGAAGGTAGTATCGATGGTTTACTGTGGACTATTCCCCCAGGACAGTAACGATTTTACCGCCCTGAGAGAGGCTGTAGAGCGTTTAAAACTAAACGATTCCGCTCTCACCTATGAACCGGAGAAATCAGTGGCCTTGGGGCTTGGTTTTCGCTGTGGTTTTCTTGGGCTACTGCACATGGATATTGTCCGGGAACGGCTGGAGCGGGAATACGGAATAGATTTGATTGTTTCAGCTCCGAGCGTGGTTTATCAAGTCCATCTGCGCAGCGGCGAGGTAATCAATGTTGACAATCCTGCTCTGATGCCGGCTACAGGTGAGCGCGAAGCCATCGAGGAACCCTACGTTGAGGCTTCTATCTTTACGCCGGCTGAGTACATGGGGACGGTGATGGAGCTCTGCCAGGAGAAGAGGGGAGACTACTGCGATACGGAATATCTTGATTCGGGCAGGGTAAAATTGTCTTATTTACTGCCGCTGGCCGAAATCATCTATGATTTTTTCGATCTTCTTAAATCGCGGACCCGCGGCTATGCCTCCCTCGACTATACCCTGCACGGTTACCGGC
>CAYGHB010000130.1:0-5358 GCA_964349375.1 uncultured Syntrophomonadaceae bacterium
GTCATCTTTTAATAATACTACCCCACCGGAGGAGATCTCCTATGATCAGCTGATCAAAAGGGTAGAGCAGGGCGAAGTTGCAAGCGTTGCCATGTACGGCAGCGAGGTTGAGGCGACACTAAAAGATGGCACAGTGGCAAAAACGATCAGGCCGGACGATCATAACCTGACCGAGCTTTTACTGGCCAACAAAGTAACCTTAGAAACATATCTGCCCAGGGGACCGAAATGGTGGCAGAGCGCGCTGACCTACCTGATACCCTTCCTGCTGCTGATCGGGATCTTCTTTTTCTTTATGCAGCAGACCCAGGGTGGAGGCAACAAGGTCATGAATTTTGGCAAGAGCAGGGCCCGCCTGCAGGAAAGTGACAAGAAAAAGGTTACTTTCCAGGATGTTGCCGGTGCTGATGAAGAGCGCGCGGAGCTTTCCGAAATTGTCGATTTCTTAAAAGACCCCCGCAAGTACATAGAAATCGGCGCCAGAATCCCCAAGGGAGTTCTGCTGGTCGGTCCTCCCGGTACCGGCAAAACCCTTTTGGCAAGGGCGGTAGCCGGCGAAGCCGGGGTGCCTTTTTTCAGCATCAGCGGTTCCGATTTTGTTGAGATGTTTGTAGGCGTCGGCGCTTCCCGGGTGCGCGACATGTTTGAAAACGCTAAAAAGAATTCGCCCTGTATCGTTTTTATTGATGAAATAGATGCTGTCGGCCGTCAGCGTGGAGCCGGTTTAGGCGGTGGTCATGATGAACGGGAGCAGACTCTGAACCAACTGCTGGTTGAGATGGACGGATTCGACGTAAATGAAGGGATCATCATTATCGCGGCTACAAACCGCCCAGATATTCTTGATCCGGCGCTGCTAAGGCCGGGGCGTTTCGATCGCGAAATCACAGTAGGTCTGCCTGATGTCAACGGGCGGGAAGCTATTCTGAAAGTTCATACCAGGAACAAAAAGCTTTCGGAAGCAGTAGATCTGAAAATACTGGCCCGCGGCACACCCGGTTTTACCGGCGCTGATTTAGAAAATGTGGTTAATGAGGCGGCCCTCTTAGCCGCCCGTAAATCGTTGAAACGGATTAACATGCAGCATTTGGAGGAATCGGTTGAACGGGTGGTAGCCGGAACCCAAAAAACGAGCCGGGTGATCAGCCCCTTTGAAAAGAAAATAGTTGCCTATCATGAGGCCGGGCATGCCCTGGTCGGCTATCTTTTACCGCACACCGATCCGGTTCACAAGGTTTCGATTATCCCCCGCGGCCGGGCGGGCGGCTATACTTTGATGTTCCCGGAAGAAGATCGCTATTACATGACCAGGTCAGAGCTGCTCGACCGGGTCAGCACCCTGCTTGGTGGGCGGGTGGCCGAGAAACTGGTGCTGAACGACATCAGCACCGGCGCCCAGAACGACCTGGAAAGAGCCACTTCTATTGTTCGCCAGATGATCATGGAGTATGGAATGAGCGAGAGTTTAGGTCCGATTACCTTAGGCCACAAGCACGACCAGGTATTTCTGGGGCGCGATTTGGCCCGCGATCGCAATTACAGCGAAGAAATTGCCAAGGCAATCGATCAGGAGATCAGAAAAACAATCGATAACTGTTACCAGAAGGCCCAGGAGATCCTGGAGAAAGAGCGCGATAAGCTGGAAAGCCTGGCCCAGACCCTGCTGGAAAAGGAAACTCTTGACGCCGAGGAAATCAAAGCCCTGGTGGAAGGTAAACCACTGCCGGTAAAAAAAGAGAGCCCGCCGGAAGAATCTGAAGATCAAGGAGAACAGTCCGGCGCAAACCAGACAGACGTTGCAGCAGTGGAAACGGGAGCTGAAGAGAATGAAAGTGCCCGCGATGGTGATTTAAAAGAGGAAAAGATCAAGGTGATTAGCAAAAAGCCCGACCGCCGCGCCTCATTTGCCAGGCGCAGTAAAACAAAAGAGAAGCCTGACTAGAAAAAAATGGAGCCTCCAGGGCTCCATTTTTTAACGGCCCAGACCGGCAAAAAAACGCGCGGCATTCTGTATAAACAGCATTTCCAGGGTTTCGGGGGTTAGATCGAGAGCTGCAATTCTGGCGATGCCGTTTTGCGGCGGTTCTAAAATGAAAGGAAAGTCGCTGCCATAGAGGATGCGTTCAGGGAACAGCCTGATTACCTCAAGAATATCAGCAAGCGGAGTTTTTACAAGATCATTTTGAAAAACAAAAGCTGTATCGAGATATAAACCGCTGTATGCAGGTAGCAGGTTGGCATAAGCCGGGAGATCATTTAAGCCGAGATGCGGAATAATCAGCTTTAAAGTGGGATAGCGGCGCAGCAGATTTTCGACATAAACTATACTTAAGTTCTCTGCCGGTTGGGGAAAACTGCCGGCGTGCATCACTACCGCTTTCGATCTTTCAACCACTGCCTCAAAAAGGGGAAATAGCCGCTCATCGTCGGGACGGCACTGCTGGACAAGGCAATGAATCTTAATGCCGGAAAAACCGAAACGGTCGAGACATTCAACAACAATCTCTTCCGGATCGTTATCAGCCGGATGGACAGCGCCAAAGGGAATAACAGCGCTGTTAGTGCGGCTAAACTCATAAAGCCAGCTGTTCAGTGAGCGGCTCAGTCCGGGTTTATGCGTGTAGGCAAGGGCCGCACATTTTTCTACACCGTCTTCCTTCAGCAGATCAAGGAGCTGATCCGGATCGGAAGGAAAATTTATTTTCCATCCGTATTGTTTCCAGAAAAAAGCGTAGACGGCCCTCATCATTTTTTCCGGGAATAAATGGACATGACTATCGATAAGCTTGATGATTCCTGTTCACCGCTTTTGATTTTAATTTGCGCACTCTTAGACAATTATAACAGCAGGAGGTTTAATGCGCCATGAGTTACGGGTTAACGGCAGTAAAAGGGATTAAGGTTGGAGTTGCCTCAAACTTTGAGGCGGCAACCGGGGTCACTGTAATCCTGGCTGAAGACGGCATGCGGGCAGCAGTTGAAGTACGCGGTTCCGCACCGGGCACCAGGGAAACCGATCTTTTAAAACCAGGCCAGCTGGTGAGCGAAATCCAGGCCCTGGTCCTGGCCGGAGGCAGCGCCTTTGGCTTGGACGCTGCATCGGGTGTTGTCAGGTATCTGGAAGAGCAAAACTGTGGCTTTGACGTTGCTCCTTATTGTGTGCCTATCGTATCTGCTGCTGTTCTTTTTGATCTTTTCATCGGCGACGGCTCCATCAGGCCCGATGCGGAAATGGGTTACCAGGCCTGTCTGTCTGCCGACGATGGTCCGGTCCCGGAAGGATCAGTGGGTGCTGGCGCCGGCGCGACGGTGGGCAAGCTTTATGGAACAGCCGGGGCGGTTAAAACAGGGCAGGGCTCGGCCATCAAAAAGAAAGGGGATTTGATCGTCGCCGCGCTGGTTGTTGTCAATGCTTTTGGCGATATTTACAATGCTGATGGAACCCTGTTAGCCGGCCCGCGCAACCCGCAAAGCGGAAAGATGGAAAAAACGATCGATTTAATGTTAGACCTGGAAGCACAGGGCTTTCCAGGCAATACAACCCTGGGCATTGTTGTCACCAATGCCAATTTTGAAGGAACCGCGCTCGAGAAGATCTGCCGCATGGGTCACGACGGCCTGGCCCGTTCAATCTGGCCGGTTCATACCATGTGGGATGGCGATACTTTATTTGCAGTTTCTAAAGGGGATATTGCCGCTGACCTCAACCTGGTAAGCCTGATGGCCGCGGAAGCTGTTGCCGAGGCAGTAAGGCGCTCAGCGCATACCGCCACCACTCTGGGAGGGGTCCCTGCTCTTCAGGATCTGAATCTGAAATAAATGTGAATTCTTTAACATTGAAGCAGGAATTATGAAGGTTTTGTTGAAGTAATTATTTTGTCTGCTTAAATCTGTAGATGGTTAGGTTAGGAAAGATATTTATATTATAAGGAGGTTGTTTTAATGCCGTTGGATCCAACCAAACATGCTGACTGGGAAATTGCCGAAGCTGCTGAAGCGAATATGAAGCAGGTCTACCAGTTAGCAGAGGAGCTCAAACTTGATAAAGAGGAGCTCCTGCCCCACGGCCACTATGTGGCAAAAGTTGATTACAAGAAAGTGCTTGAAAGACTGAAAGATAAGCCGGACGGCAAGTACATTGACGTTACGGCGATCACCCCCACCCCGCTGGGCGAGGGTAAATCGACCTCGACCATGGGCCTTACCGAAGGGATGGGCAAGCGTGGCAAGAACGTCATCGCTACAATCCGCCAACCTTCCGGTGGCCCGACCATGAACGTTAAGGGTTCTGCAGCCGGCGGTGGCCTGGCGCAGTGTATTCCCCTTACTCCCTTTTCTCTTGGTCTTACCGGTGATATCAACGCGATCATGAACGCCCATAACCTGGCCATGGTTGCGCTTACTTCCCGGATTCAGCACGAATTTAACTCTACCGATGCTTTTCTGGAGCGCAGCGGTCTTAAAAGGTTGAATATCGACCCGCGCAATGTGGAGATGAAGTGGATTATTGACTTCTGTGCCCAGGCTCTCCGTAATATCATCATCGGCCTTGGCGGGCGCAAAGACGGTTTCATGATGAATTCCAACTTTGCCATCGCCGTTTCCTCCGAGGTAATGGCGATTTTAGCTGTAGCCAAGGACCTGAAAGATATGCGGGAACGGATGGCAAAAATAGTGGTTGCCTACGATAAAAAAGGCAAGCCCGTTACCACCGGCGATCTCGATGTTGCCGGAGCGATGACGGCCTGGATGGTAGATGCGATCAACCCGAACCTGCTGCAGACCCTTGAAGGACAGCCGGTCTTTGTTCACGCAGGCCCCTTTGCTAACATCGCTATTGGCCAATCTTCGATCATCGCCGACCGCGTTGCCCTCAAATTAGGCGATTATGTGGTTACCGAGTCCGGTTTTGCTGCCGACATCGGTTTCGAGAAATTCTGGAACTTAAAGTGTCGTATGTCCGGCCTGGTTCCAAACTGTGCAGTTATTGTGGCCACCATCAGGGCACTCAAGTGTCATGGTGGAGCGCCGATTCCCCTTCCGGGTCAGCCGCTTGATCCTGCATACAGCCAGGAGAATGTCGGCTGGGTTGAAAAGGGTTGCGAAAACCTGATCCACCACATCAAGACTGTTAAGAAAGCCGGAATCAACCCGGTTGTCTGTATTAACCACTTCTACACCGATACGGACAACGAAGTAAAAGCAGTTCGCCGCCTGGCTGAAGAAGCCGGCGCCCGGGTTGCTCTTTCGAAGCACTGGCAGTACGGTGGCGAAGGCGCAGTCGAATTCGCTGATGCCGTTATTGAAGCCTGCAACGAGCCGAACGACTTCAAATTCCTCTATGAACTTGAAACCCCG
>CAYGHB010000131.1:0-5325 GCA_964349375.1 uncultured Syntrophomonadaceae bacterium
GGCTACAGTAAGGGCAAATTCCCAGAACAGCTGCCCGGCCAGACCACTTAAAAAGATTACCGGGAAGAAAACTGAAATGGTGGTAAGGGTAGAAGCGGTGACTGCGCCTGCTACTTCCTGGGCGCCGTTGATAGCGGCATCAGCAGGATTTTCTCCCATTTGATAATGCCGGTAAATATTTTCGCTAACCACAATGGCATTATCAACCAGCATCCCCGCCGCCAGAGCCAGCCCACCCAGGGTCATCAGGTTTATGGTGATATCGGCAAAGTAGAGCAGGGTAAAAGTGGCAATAATTGCCGCTGGTATGCTCAACCCGATAAACATTGTTGTGCGCCAGTTGCGCAGGAAAAAGATCAGCACCAGAATAGCGAGGAACGCTCCACCAACCAGTGACCGGGCCAGGTCAGCCAGGGCTCTTTCAATCTCTTCAGCCTGGTCAAATATGGTGTTAAATTCTATCTCTGAGAAAGTACCTTGACTCTCTGCAGATAGCTCTGCAAGAACTTCCCTGACCTCACGGGCGACAAGAACGGTGTTGGCATCGCCCTCTTTCTGAATAACAAGGCTGATGCTGGGCTGCCGGTTAAAGCGAGTGATTGTTGTCGGGTTGTAGGTATCCTGCTCAATCTGGGCCAGCATACCGAGGGTGACCGGGGTGATCGGGAAATCGTCTCCAAGATCGAACCCGGGAAAAGAAGAACCACCGGGGGTCATTGAGCCAAGAATCATGGAAACAGCCAATTCAGTAAGACCGGATTCAAGGTTGCGTGAAACATTATCAAGACCGCGGTCAAGATCGCGTTGCACATTAGTAAGCCAGGCCCCGTAATCGGGGATGGAAACAATCGGCTGACGGCGTATGTTTTCCCAGTCTTCGTGAAAAGCAAGTTGCACATAGTTAGAACCGGTTCCGACGATCAGCGGGTAGTTAATGGCCAGTGAGGCAATATCGCTTTCCGAGATATTCAGGTTGCTGATGCTGACCGGATCAAGGGGAACAATGGCCATGCCATTATCCCACACGGCCTGATCAATAAGCCAGACATCCTCGAGGCGGGCTAGACTATCACCGTCAAGACCGTTTTCAGGAAAAAGTGGGGCACGGCCCAGTGAAGCTAAGGATAGAGCCAACCGGCGACCGATCGCTTCGTATTCGATGTTCGGGTTAGCGGTAAAAAGCAGCAGTCGGCTTTCTAAATCAGGCTCATTCTGGGCTGCCCACTCTTCATCAAGAGGAATATAGATATTGCCCGCAGATATAGTAACCTGGTCAAAGTTTAAAATGTCATCCCAGTACACTTCGCGCGTCGGCACTTCAGCAGAGGCAGCGCCGCCACCGGAAAAGATGTTGCCCTGGTTTGCCAACATCTCGTTAATATTAATGTTGATATCAACTTCCTGGCCAATTAAAGCTTCCAGCGCATCCTGATCAACATTAAAGCCGACGATCAGATCCGAGAGCAGATCACTGTCGGCAAAGCGCCCGAGGAAGCGAATTCTAACCTGGCGATCTTCAAGATCAATAATGCCGGCCGGCAGATCCATCAGGCTGGCTCGCAGCACATTGGCAATCTGTTCAAATGACACCTGGTAGTCAGCCATAGTCTCAGGCGATGTGCGAATAAAGAGATCCTGCTTTGCCCCACCCTGGACTTGGACACTGGCCACCCCGCGAACCGAATCAAGTCTGGGGGAAGCGGTTTCTTCAAGCCATTCTGTCAGGTGCACCGGGTCATCTGCGCCACTGGCCGAAACCTGCATGATCGGCATCAGGGTTGGATCAAATTCCAACAGGATAGGCCGCTGTACTCCATCAGGGAATGAAATCAGATCCATACGCACACTGACATCTTCACGGAGGCGTTTCACATCGGCGCCCCAGTCTAAACGAAGCACCACTAAAGAAAGGTTTTCCCTGGAAAATGAATTCATACTGGTCAAACCACTGACCGCTGATACACCGTCTTCAATCGGCTTAGTAACCAGTTCTAAGGTTTCCTGGGGTGAGCTGCCCGGAAAGGCAGTAATAATAGCCAGCACCGGCACCTGGATTTCGGGCAGCAGATCAAGCGGGCTCTGGTAAAGGCTGACCAGGCCGATCAGCAGGATCAAGAGCAGTATAGTTCCCGTGGCTACGGGTCTTTTAACAGAAAGGGCTGGTAGATTCATCTAAGGTTTCCTCCACAACATGCCGGGCGCACCATTAATCATTAACCGACCGGCTGGTCGGTCAACCTAGATTATAACACAAGCGGGCCTCCTACGAAGCCCGCCCGAAAAAGTTCCACTTTTCAGCAATTAAAGGTTGTGATCAATTCCCCGGTTGATCGGCATCGTAAACCAGTTCACCGCCAAAGTAAGTTTTCAAGACCCGGACCTGCTCCAGTTTCAGAGGGTCGATGCTTAAAAGGTTTTGATCGAGAATAACCAGGTCGGCCTGTTTACCTTTTTCAAGGCTGCCGGTTAAATTTTCACGAAAGATGGCGTAAGCACCGGAGATAGTAAGGCTTCTGATCATTTCGGCCAGGGAAGCACGCTCGTTCTTGTTTAAAAGGCCGCGCGGATCGTCAGCAGAGCTGATTGGCGGCAGGCCATAGCTCTCTTCCGCAGTCACGTTACGGGTTACGCCGGCCCTGATCGCCCGTAGAGGGTTTGGAACAGGAGTGACCGGGTGATCAGATGAAGAGGTAACCGTGACCCCGGCCTTGATAAAGGATTGCAGCGGATATTCTGCTTCAGCCCGCTCACCAAGCATATGGCAATCTACCGTCGACCACCAGTCCGGTTCTTTGCTGTGCCAGTAAGGCTGCACGCAGGCGATAACCTGCAGTGCCCTGAAACGATCAATATCGGCAGGGTCAACCAGCTGCAGGTGGGTGATCGTATTGCGGCACCCGCCCTCATTGAGCAGGTCAGGTAGATTTACCTGTTCCAGGGCATCGAGCACAAGTTTCGTCGAAGCATCGCCTATTGAGTGAACATGCACCTGAATACCGGCCAGGTTGGCAAGCTGGAAAGCGCTTTTAAGTTTTTCTGAATTCCACAAGAACTCACCACGGTATTCAACAGGTTTGCCGGCTGATGCGTTGTAAGGTTCAAGAAGATAAGCAGTTGCCCCCTCAACAACACCATCTGCAAAAAATTTCGCCGTGTTTACCTGGTGCAGGTTACCGCTAAAAAGAGTACGCATTTGTTGAAGCCGCTCAAACTGCCCAGCCAAATCTAGGTCGGGGTCAATAGTCACTGATGAAGAAACGTGCAATTTCAAAGTTCCCTTTTCATCAAGCGCGTGAAAAGCGGCCAGGGGCGGGGCAGAGGCGATAGAAATTGAAGCTAGGCCGGTATAACCCAGGCTGTGCAGGTAATGCTGGAATTCCCGCAGCCCTGCCTCAAACTGAGACGCGCTGAATTCCTGCTCGGGCACCAGGCGCATGGCCGATTCTTTAAGGGTTCCCCACAGTTCCCCGCCGGCCGGATCTTTTTCGATCACCCCGCCTTTAGGTTGGTCGGTCTCTTCAGTAATGCCGCAAACCTCGAAAGCCCTGCTGTTCAACCAGGCCAGATGACAGTCCGCCGAATAGAGGACTAGCGGCTTTTCAGCACAAATGCGATCAAGACGTTCCTTACGGGGCCCGCGTGAAACCTCGTCACCACTGAAAGCGCCGATGGAAAAGCCTTCCCCGTAATAAATATCAAGATCAGGGTTGGCGGAGATAAAAGCGGCAATGGTTTCACTGATTGCCACTTCACTGCGCGCTGCGTAGAGACTGATGTTAAAGAGATCGGTCAGGGTCCGCCCCGGTGCATGCAGGTGAGAATCAATGAATCCGGGCAAAACCATCTTTCCTTCAAGGTTAACAACTTCTGCCGCGCCCGACCGGTAAGCAGCGGCATCCTGATTGCTGCCGGTAAAGATAATAATACCATCTTTTACTGCAATGGCTTCGACAATACTGTTTTCGTTATTCACTGTATAGATAATTCCATTATACAAAAGCAGGTCAGCATACTGTTTCATAAAAATGGCAGCTCCTCTTATTCGGGTATGTTTCTATTATAGGCTAAAATATTTAAGCCTGAAAGATTATTCTAGTCCATCTTGATCAAATAGACTTTAAAACGGCTTGTAACTAAATCACCCGGCATGGTAAAATGTGTTAAGCTCTGGAAAGGAAGTGCCGATTATGTTCAAATCTTATTATTTGCGCAGGGTTACGATAACAGCAATTTTCTTTGTCGTTGCAGCATTACTACTTGTCACTGGTTTCGGCTGTGGCTCCGATGAAACGGGCCAGACCGACGACTCTGCCGATCAGGTATACAGCATAGCCGATCTGGCTGAATTGGCCGGCCAGAGTGTAGCCTATATCGAAGCGGAAGACCCTTCCTTTCCTGATTACTACTGGTTCGGGTCTGGCTTTGTTGTCAGCGCGGACGGTCTAATCGTCACCAATTACCATGTCATGGAGGGCGCCGTTGACGTGATCATAGAGGTCAACGGTCAGATCTATGAAAATGTTACGGTTTTAGCAGCGAATGAAGCATGGGACCTGGCGGTCTTAAAAATCGATGCTGCCGACCTGCAACCGCTTCCCCTGGCCGCCAGTATCGAGCAATCAAGACTCGGAGAAGAAGTTGTGGCCATGGGCAACCCGGAAGGATTCAAACGGACAGTTTCCGACGGCATTGTCAGCACGCTTTACCGCCGCCTGGATGGCTTTGATTTTGATCACATTCAGACAACAGCCCCGATTTCGAAAGGCAGCAGCGGAGGCCCGCTGCTCAATATGCGCGGAGAAGTTATTGGGGTGAACACGTTAACTTATATGACTGGCCAGAATCTTAATTTCGCCGTCCCGATCGATCTGGTTCATGATCTGCTCGACAACCTGGGTCAGGCCCGCAGCCTGGCAGAGGTTTTCGGTTCTGGCGATATAACGGGCGATGTGGTTTTATATGATCCACAGCCCGGAGAATTTGCGGTGGTTTTGTCCTGGGAAGGCAATGCCGATTTGGATCTTGAACTGTGGAGCGAAGACTACGAATTATTAGGCACAGCGGCCATGCTCAGCGGCAGCCCCGATATAAGTCACGGCAGCCAGGGTGAAGAGTGGTTTGTTTTTAAAGAGCACCGGTCACCCGGCGATGACTCACTGATCGATTACACGAACGGACGTTATGTTGTCTCAGCCTACTACTGGGGGCCAGAACCGGCAGAAGAAATGGGGATAACAGAAGTTGGGCTGTCTGTGGTTTTTCCGGATGGCAGCAGAGCTGACGCATCAAAATAAATAGCCCTACCGGTCGGGGTTTACGGAAGAA
>CAYGHB010000132.1:0-5318 GCA_964349375.1 uncultured Syntrophomonadaceae bacterium
GAATAATATAGAATATAAAGCGAAGATAAAATTAGAATGATTTTAAGGAGTGGTATCGTGAGCAAACAGAGCTATACTTATCCGGATGGATCCAGGTATGAGGGTGATTGGAAAGATGAAAAAAGGCATGGTTACGGTGTCTGGATCAGGCCTGACGGTACAAAATATTCCGGAGAATGGTTTTATGATTTGCCTCATGGATCAGGGATGTTAACCATGGCTGATGGCACCTTTTTCAAAGGAGAATGGAAGCGTGGCAGAAGAAACGGCCAGGGGATGCTGACTTATGCAGATGGAACTAAGCTTTCTGGAACCTGGCTCGACGGTCGCTATGAGGGCCAACATACGCAGGCAGCAGAAAAAAAAGACATTTGTGCGGAACTGGAGCGAACAAACTGGGAACTTCAGCAAAAGATTGAGGAGTTGGAGGGAGGGGGGCGGAAAAAGGGGCCGAAGCAAATCACTTTCGCTTACCTTAAGCGGTTCAACCTGGTTATGGGGTTGCTGCACTTTATCCAGGGCTCTTTAATGCTATACTTTGCCCTCTCAATTGATCAAATCAAGGCCTTTAAAACACCGGTTTGGTCTTACTTTCTCGAATTTAACACCGATATTATGCGTCTGGTAACCAGGCCTGAACAGATCGGTGAAGTGCCTTTTGGCCTTTTCGTTTCGTTCTTCCTGTTCCTCTCGGCGCTTGCTCACTTTATAATCGTAATGCCAAAAACCAACGCCATCTATAACCGCGATCTGCAAAAGGGAATCAATATCTTCCGCTGGTATGAGTACTCGCTTAGCTCCTCGCTGATGATTATCCTCATCGCCATGCTTTTCGGAGTTTATGATATAGGGGCTTTAATCACCATCTTTATCCTTAACGCTTCGATGAACTGGTTCGGCCTGCTGATGGAAAAAGTTAACCAGAATACTGAAAAAGTCAGCTGGTCGCCATTTGTCTTCGGTAGTATCGCCGGTATCGGTCCCTGGATTGTCATTATTATGCATGCCCTGGGCAATGCCGACCCCGCTGAGGTGCCTTGGTTTGTCTACGCTATAATCGGGTCATATTTTGTATTCTTTAACCTCTTCCCGATCAATATGATTCTGCAGTATAAAAAAGTGGGCAAGTGGGCCGACTATCTTTACGGCGAAAGAGGTTACATTATCCTTAGCCTGGTGGCAAAAAGTGTTCTGGCCTGGCTGGTATTTTCAGGCGTCATGCAACCATCGTAAAATGGTAAAGGGACAGAGGTTCGTTTTTCTCTGTCCCTTTAGTGTATCTCCAAAACCATCCTCTTTTACTTCCTATGCCTACTTCAGTTTTTCTCTTAAATATTGTTATTAAATGCTTGCTGCTATCTGTCAATAGCGCTTCAATCCGAAGCATGTGCGGTGTGTAGCCCGCCACAGATATCTGAAAGACCTGCAGAAGAACCCGTAAAACCACCTTCATCTATAGTGGAAACTGAAGATCCACCTTCTATGATAATTGGGGGCAAATTTCTTGGCAATAGTAACTCTAAGATTTAGGTTTTGCGTTATGCAATCATCCTGATTAAAATCAAATATACCTGAAAACCATCTGAATTTCCTTGTGGACGGCGATGCTACCACAGCCATGGTTTCAACTAATTTAGACGGGTTCAGAATGGATGCGGATGACGGAACTGCCTTGTATTTCGAAAAGTGATTGCATTAAAGGTCGAAGGGCACACTGTTTTTCATCGATTCAACATATTGCTCGTATTGTTCGGCGATCCCTTCGTTATCAAGACTTAAGATCCTTACGGCCAGCAGTCCGGCATTTTTTGCGTTGTCCAGTGCCACCGTTGCCACCGGAACCCCCTTGGGCATCTGGACGATACTGAGCAGTGAATCCAGTCCGGTGGAATTTTTCAATTGCACCGGAACCCCTATCACCGGCAGAGTGGTCAGCGATGCGACCATGCCCGGCAGGTGAGCTGCTCCTCCCGCTCCCGCTATGATGACTTTCAGTCCTCTGGATCTCGCCGTTCTGGCGTAGTCAAACATCCGGTCCGGGGTTCTGTGCGCCGATACGACTTTGATTTCATACGGTATGCCGAATTCATCCATCACCTCAGCGGCATCCTTCATTTTTTCGTAATCACTTTTGCTCCCCATAATGATACCGACTAAAACCGATTGTTCCATCTCACTGTCCTCCCCTATTCGTCAAGTGGCTCAATTCTGAGATATTGCAAAGCCTTTTTGGCTCTTTTCAGCGCATCGTGTGTTGTTGGTCCGAGCGATGTGATATGACCGATTTTTTTTCTGGGAAATGTTTCGGATTTTCCGTACAGGTGCACATAGGTGGAAGGAATCTTTAAAGCTTGCTCCAATCCGGCTATCCGGTAACAGCCGCAGACATCGGCCGGACCCAGAATATTGAGCATCGCAGCGCATTCTTTTAAACGCGGTTTTTTTAGCGGCATACCTGTCAAAATCCTAAGCCACTGCTCATACTGGGATGTTTCGCAGGCTTCGATGCTGTAGTGACCCGTATTGTGCGCTCTCGGAGCCAGTTCGTTTACCAGAATCCGATCATTCTCATCGGCAAACAATTCGATGCACAGCAAACCGTCGTCCGGGAATGCGCGGGATACGGCCAAAGCCGTTTCCAGTGCATTGATTAACAGGCGGTCCGATCTGCCGGCAGGAACAATCGATTCGGTCAGAATCCCTTCATCGTGAATATTTTCCGCAACGGGATATACCTGTTCCTCCCCGTTTCCTCTGGCGACGATCACGGACAGTTCACACTGCAGGCGAATCGTCTCCTCGACATAATACTTGCTTAAATCAAGTGTTTGCAATGCATCCAGATCCTTTTGTGTGCGGATAAAAAATGTACCCTTGCCGTCATATCCTCCGCGCCGGCTTTTCAGCACCGCACCGTCTCGTGCCTTTGCAAAAAATTCTGCCAGTTCGCCGAAGGTTTTGCAAAAAGCAAAGTCCGGCACCGCAATCCCCGCCTCCCGCAGAACGGTCTTTTGGATCAGCTTATCTTGAATCCGTTCAAGGGTTGCGGCACACGGTACCACCCGGTGCCCGGTTCTTTCAAGTTTTTCGAGGGTATCAAGATGAATGTGCTCAAATTCATAGGTAATAACCGCCGATTGCGCGGCGAGATCAAAAACAGCCGTTTCATCCGAAAAATCCGCGCAGAAATGCCTGTCGGCTATAACCCCAGCCGGCGCATCGGGTTTCGGATCCAGTACAAAGACCTTATACCCCATCCGCTTCGCCTCAAAAGCCAGCATTTTCCCCAGCTGACCGCCGCCTATAATTCCGATGCCGCCGGGGGGATACACAATGCGATTCACAAAAAAGCCTCCGTTAAAAGATTATTGCGGATTATCATAGCATTTTTTCGTGAAGTCAACAAGAATATTAAAATCTTTGCCATTTTTGCTGTCCACTTGGAGATAGCCAGGGAGATAAAGGAACCGCCGAAACCGATTACTAAAGCAAAAATAAGCAGTGCTCTATAATCCAGTCCGGTGCCCTGTTCATCTAAGATACTGTCAATTCCTAAAAGACCAAGAACGATGCTTAACACCAGAATGACCGCTATATTTACAGCAACAAACAATAAAACTCTTTTCATAGGCTGGCCTCCTTAAGAATGTAAAATTCCATTAATTATAGCAATCATAAGTGTAATTAGCGAGCCAGCTGAAATACACCCTGCTTAAAACTGGAGAATATTATGAGAACAACTAACTATCGCCGCTCTGTTTTTAAAGGACAGCATCATTTCTAGATATCAGGTATAATTAGGAGAGCGGCTGATTAAAATAATCAGTTTATAGCGCTGAAGATAAATAATCAAGAATAAGCTTAGCCGTCAGGAATGAGGAACGATTAAAATGGTAAGCTATCCGAACTGGGTTATCCTGCATGTGCCTCACCATTCAAAATATATCCCTCCCGCAATAAGAGGGAGTTTTCTCCTAACCGATGACCAACTAAACCGGGAACTAATCCTGATGACTGATGAAGGGTGCAAAGAGCTTTTTAACTATCACTGCGAAAACGCCCGGCTGATTCAGGCAAAAGTCAGCCGCCTGGTAGTTGATGTCGAACGCTTCGCCGATGACGGCATAGAAAAAATGGCCGAAGTAGGTATGGGGGTAATCTACACCAAAACCGCAGACAATCAGCCGCTGCGCAAAGAACCAACTATTAGCGAGCGTAACCAGCTCTTAGCTGAGTATTACTTTCCACACCACGAAGCCTTAGAAAAAGAGGTAGAGGAAGTCCTCAAGAAATATGATCACTGCATTATTATCGACTGTCACACCTTCCCCTCAGAGCCCCTGCCCTACGAGCTGAATCAAAGCCCCGACCGACCGGATATCTGCATCGGCACAGATGATTGCCATACATCTGAGCGCCTAAAAAATAGTTTCTTGGTCGCCTTTAAAGAAGCAGGCTTCAAAGTGGCCCTAAATGAACCCTATGCAGGCGCCTTGGTTCCCTATAAATTTTACGCAGCCAAGGAAGCCAGAGTGCAGTCTGTAATGGTTGAAGTAAACCGTAAACTCTACATGGATGAAACCTCAGGCCTTAGAAGTGATACTTTTAGAAACACCGCCAGGACCATCACAGCCACCTGCCAACAAGCTATTCGAGAAGTTTTCGCCTAATAATGAAAATTATCATTGATGCCGATGCCTGTCCCAAAGCAGTACTTAACATCTGCCTTAAGCTTGGCCATCAATACAATATTCCGGTATGGACGGTGGCCAGTTTTAACCACAATATTGAATCGGATCACCACATCGTCGTAGGCGCTGCTTCCCAGGAAGCTGATCTGAAAGTGATCAATCTGGCTGAAAAAGGCGATCTGGCCGTCACCCAGGACTGGGGACTGGCAGCGATGCTTCTGGGTAAAAAGGTCCGATCAATAAGCCCTGACGGCAGAGAGTTCCGGCCTGAAACAATTGATTTCATGCTTGAAGAAAGAGAAGCCAAAGCTAAATTCCGGCGCAGCGGTGGAAAGACAAAAGGACCTAAGAAGCGCACAGAAGCAGAAGATCATAAATTTTCGCAATGTCTTGAACTGATCATCCGGGAAGAGCTTATCGATCAGCCGGATCTGGGTTAAATGTTTTTTGCTATAAAAAGTGTAAGCTAAGCCGGATCGAAAACTTTTTAAACGCTGAAAAAATTACTAAAGACTGGCTGGATCATAAGATGGTCTATATAAGCAGCTTATACATCACATGAGCGTCGATAAGCCCGAGCCGGTTGTGCCGAAAAGATTTGGGCAGTGTGCCGATTATCTCAAACCC
>CAYGHB010000133.1:0-5300 GCA_964349375.1 uncultured Syntrophomonadaceae bacterium
GCATAACGCTTCGGGTTTTTGATTTTGTCTCGTTTTTTTCCAACCTCCAACCTCACACCTCTAATTTGGGGACGGGGTGGGAATGAAAACCTTATAGCTGAGACTTCTAAATCTCAGGTTTTAAAAGAAGGGTGTTTTAAATGATTAAAAGGGAAATTAAACACATAGATTACTTAGAGCAAGGTGACCTGGAAAAAATTCACCAGGCGGCGCTTACTGTTCTCGAAAAAAACGGGATTGAGTTTCACTCCCAGGAAGCAAGAGCTATCCTAAACAAGAACGGGGCTAAAGTTGAAGGTGAAAAAGTATTCTTCCCCCCTCAATTGGTCATGGAAATGGTCGGTAAAGCCCCTTCCGAGTTTACTCTGCATGCCAGAAATCCTGCAAAGAGCGTTACCATTGGCGGCAACTGCACTGTACACGCCCCGGGTTATGGATCTCCATATGTGATGGATTACGTGAACAATAACCGGCGCAATGCTACCTATGATGACTATGTGGCCTTCACCAAACTGGCGGGCAACAGCAAGTATATTGATGTAGTTGGTGGGGTTCTGGTTGAGCCAAACGACATAGACGACAAACTCCGTCATGCCAAAATGTTTCAGGCTGCTGTTAAATACACCGACAAATGCCTGATGGGCAGCGCCATGGGCGGCAAAAAGGCGATGGAGAGCGTTGAGATGGCCGCGGTCATCTTTGGCGGCATGGATACCGTTAAGAAGAACCCGGCCCTGATCTCGCTGATCAATACCAATAGTCCGCTACAGTTTGACCCGCGGATGCTCGATGCGCTCATGGTTTACGCCCGGCATAACCAGCCGGTAATCATCGCCGCGCTGGCGATGACCGGCACAACTTCCCCGGTTACGCTGGCTGGCTCGCTGGTTCAGCAGTGCGCCGAAATCTTGTCGGGCATTGTTTTTGCCCAGATGGTTAGCCCGGGCACCCCGGTAGTCTTTGGTTCAGCATCAAGCATTGTTGATCTGCGTAGCGGAAACCTGGCCATCGGCAGTCCGGAATCAGTGAAAATGTTTTCCGTTATTGCCCAGCTGGCGCGCTTTTATGGTGTGCCTTCCCGCGGTGGCGGGTCGCTCACCGATGCCATAATTCCCGATTCCCAAAGCGGCTTCGAATCGATGATGGTTCTGATGAATTCAGTGCTTAGCGGCACTAGCTTTATGCTGCATTCTGTAGGTCTGCTGGAGAACTACATGACTATGTCATACGAAAAGTTTATTGCCGATGATGAGATGCTGGGTATGGTTAAATCATTTACTGAAAGCTTCCCGGTCAATGACGAATCTCTTGCGGTCGAAGCGCTGCTCAGGGTCGGCAGTGGTGGCAACTTTATTGCCGACGATCATACTTTCAACCACATGAAAGATATGCGCATCCCACAGATTAGTTCCAGGCAAAGCTTTGCCGGAGCCACTGATTTGAACGACACTCCGCAAAGGGCTCATGAATACAGTAAAATGATTCTTAGCGAATATCAGAATCCGGAGCTGGACGATAAAGTGGAAGCGGAGTTGGAAAAATACGTTGCTTCTTTAGATTAGAAAAAAACAATCCTGTCCCCCTATTTTTCAGAGCGGCGGCCCCGGTAATCCCGGCAGCCGTTCACTTTTTTGCCGGTATAAGCCCCTGCATAACCAGGTAGTTATGCCTAAATTTCTCAAATTAAACCCCTATGCTGTAAATAGATAACAAAGAAAATGTTTCTATTTCGTGATCAAATAACAAAGGATTTCGCTCTTCTTTGTTTAATTTTAATAACACGGGCAAGATTGACTTTTATTAAATGCAATTGCTATAATTTTCACAGCTTTAACTTTTCTGTGCTTACGTTTTTCTTACAAAATAAATCTAAATGGAGGTTGCCATGAGTAACAACATGATTGAGGTGCTCAGTAAGGCCAAGTGGTACGACCTGAATCAGAAGCTCAGCATTCATACCCCGCCCTGGCCGGGTGAAATGCCGCTTCAGGTTCACTATTTTAAAAGGCTAACCGGTTCATATTACGGTGGTCAGGGTGCAAACGGACAGTTGATCGAATTCTCGAACAATACCGGTACTCACCTGGTAGGCCCCAGGGCATTCCACTCGGGGATGCGTTCGCTGGCCGACATACCGATGGAGGATATTTCCGGCGAAGGTGTAATTGTTGATATCTCAGATGAGGTATCTGACTACAGTCTCTACACGCCTGAAATGATCGAAAAGCGGGTAAAGGTAAAAGAGGGCGATATCCTCTTTATTAATACCGGATATCATCGCTATACCTATGATCAGCCGGATTGCTATAACGACAGCTGCCAGGGTGGTATTGAAAACAAAGAATTTTCCTACCTGGTGCGCCATCCGGGTCCGGCGCCCGGATTTTTTGAGTGGGCCCTGGAGAAAAAGCTGAAAGTAATCGGGGTGGACTGCGGTTGTGCCGAGCACCCGATGAATACCAATATCCGCTTTATGCACGCCCGTGAGTTTGAAAAGGCGGAGGCCAAACTGAAGGAAACACATGGTAAAACCTGGGATGAAATGTTCCCGGTCGATTACTACTACAAGTTGACCCACGGCACCATGCCAAAAGCCGGCCTGCTTTTAGCCGAGTCTCTTGGTGGGCAAATCAGCGAGTTGAATAACCAGCGGGCCTGGATTATTATCGGAGCTTTGCCATTTGTTGAACTTGAGGCGGCCTGGGCCCGGATTGCTGCTCTTAAAGCCCCCGACGGCATGAGCGAAGAGGACTTCTTCGCCAAGATGAACGCAGCAAAAATCTATGATCTGTCGGTGCCTTTCAGCATTCTTACTCCGCAGTGGGCTAACTATATACCCCTTAACGCCCATTTCACCAAGCGGGTAGGCGGTCAGTATTTTGGCCTGGGGCGCAATAATTCCCATTGCAAGTGCAGTTTCCATATTGCCACCCACATGGACGGTGAACCGCACTTCCATGCTGCCGGCCGGACAATCGGGCAAACTCCGCTTGACTTCTGGGTTGGCGAGGGCGCTATCGCCGATATATCCGGCATGGTCAGTGATACCAGCGACTACAGCCCCAAGGAAATTGAATCTGTGGTTGAAGTCAAAGATGGCGACATCCTGATTATTAAAACCGGTTACGGAAAATACGGCTGGGCCAGCCCCGATTCGGATGAATTCAGATACATGATCAGGCATCCTGGTCCGTCAAATGACTTTTCGGCCTGGTGCCGCAAGAAAAATATCAAGTGGCTCGGGGTTGACTGCGTGGCCATGGAACACCCGATGAATACTATTCAGCGGATCTTCCACCCCAGAACTTTTGAAGAAGCAAATAGCAAGCTCGTTGAGAAGTACGGCAAAGACTGGGACGAGATGTATCCTCTTGAATCCTGCTACCAGGATATGCACCTGAATCTCTTCCCGCATGGCATCGTTCATGCCGAAAACCTTGGTAATGCCCTGAACGATCTGCCCGGAGGCCGCTACTTCTTCGGCTGCTTCCTCCAGAAGGGAATGGATCTGGCATCCTGCTGGTGCCGCATGGTAGCCTGGAAGGCTTAAACTGCAAAAAGAGGAGCGGGGGAAAACCCCCGCCCAATGTGGTGGATTTCAAACTAGTTTCATGAGCGGCTGAGCGGTTCATCTGAACCGCCGGCCGTTTTTTCTGAGCTAATATACCATACGCCCGGAAATGTAGGCGGCTGTGGTATCAAATTGCGGATTTTTAAAAATCTGCTCCGTTTCACCGGACTCAACAATCCGCCCTTGGTTGATAAAGATTACCCGGTCGGCAATCCGCCGGGCCTGGAAAACATTATGGGTTACCATTAAAACAGTAATATTATTTTGCCTGGCCAGTTTGGTGATCATCTCTTCAATTAACTCAATATTTCCGGGATCCAGGTTGGCAGTCGGTTCGTCCAGTAGCAGCAGCTCCGGCTCGCAGGCGATAGCGCGGGCTATAGCCACCCGCTGAGCTTCTCCACCGGATAAGGTGTCAGCTCTGCGCTCTGCCAGTTCTTCCAGGCCAATCTGCTTAAGCAACTCGTCTACCCGTTGCTTGATCTCTCTCTTGTCAATATTCCTGGCTTTCAAACCGTAAGCGATATTGTTCCAGATCGTATCGCGAAAGAGCAACGTTTTCTGAAAAACCATGACCATTTTTCTTTGCAGTGAAAGCATTTCCGGTTTATTTGCGGCATTACGCAGGTTTCCGTATTTAATGTGGCCGCAGTCAGCCGGGGTTAGTAAGTTGATGATCCGCAAAAGGGTGCTTTTGCCGGCTCCGCTTGGGCCAATCAGTCCGTAGATCAGGCCCTTTTCAAGCAGCAGGTGATCGATATTAAGCACTTCCTGATCATATCTTTTACTGAGTCCGTTTATTTCGATTAGCGTTTGCCTGTCGCTCACTGTTGTTACCACCTTTTTGGACATTGTAGAGAACCGAGTTGATAAAAAAAGAAATGATTAATAGGATCAAACCGAGTCCGATAGCGAGTTCGAAATTACCACGACGGGTTTCCAGGACTATGGCTGTGGTCATCACCCGGGTGTGCCCCTCAATATTGCCTCCCACGATCATCACCGCTCCCACTTCAGAGATAATGCGGCTGAACCCTGTAATTATTGCGCCTAATATGGCAAAACGCGATTCCCGTACTACGGTCCAGGTTGTTAAATATTTTCCAGCCCCCAAAGAGCGGGCATTTTCTTCGATCTCCGGACCCCTGGACCTGATTCCGACCATGGTCAGTCCGGTTATGATCGGTGTGGCCAGAAAAACCTGGGCTATAATCATGGCTGCTGGAGTATAGAGTAAACCGAGCACACCAAGTGGTCCCTGGCGTGAAAGAATCAGGTAAATGATCAGGCCGGCCACTACCGGTGGCATGCCCATAAAAGTAAATATTAATTTATTGGCCAGGGCAGTTTTTTTCTCCGACTTCATGCCCAGGTAGGCTCCGAGCGGAAGAGCAAGAATCATAGAGATGATGATCGCTATCCCCGAAACCTTAAGTGAGAGCGCTATGACCTCGAACAGCGCCGGATCAAAACTGGCCATCAGCCTGAATGCTTCAATTATACCTTCCAACAATCTCGCCAAACCCCAACCTCCTGATTACTGCTATTGATCCTTGCCCCTGCAAATAACCCCTGATTCTCTTTCCGTTTAAATATAAGCTCCCCAAACTATTTCCATTTCGATAGATGAGCGTCCAAAATTCCCTCCCTGAGGAGAGAAACTCCCCAAAACTCCCTCCCCCTTGAGGGGGGAGGGGCGGGGTGGGGGTGAAAATCCTCACTCCAACCC
>CAYGHB010000134.1:0-5272 GCA_964349375.1 uncultured Syntrophomonadaceae bacterium
CCCGGAAGAGGATTACCGGCTTTTCCCGGCTCACTGGTCGGCCTGAAAGATGAATATGACCCGCACAGCAGTGTTGACAAACCGTTGCTGGCTAAAACGATGCAGGAGTATATGATCACCTTTAATGCCCTGGGGCTGTGCAAGTTTTTGATCCGGGGCCATGCTACCCCGGCCATTATTGCCGAATGGGTTTCCAAAGTTACCGGCTGGGATTTCGATGCGCAGGAACTATTAACTGCCGGCGAAAGACTTTTTAACTTAAAGCGCAAAATCAACGTCAACTTCGGCATTAGCCGTAAAGATGACACTCTGCCCCCGCGCCTGCTGGTTCATGACCGGGGCGATGGTGCTGCCGCCGGCAGTTTGCCACATCTGGGCAAAATGCTTTTCGAGTATTATCTTCTGAGAGGCTGGAGTGTTGAAGGCATACCACTGAAAGAGACACTTCAGCGTCTGAAGATAGGCTGATCAGATTTTTAACCAACAATATATAAGTATGGAGGAATGGTAAAATGCCTACGATTGGAGAACTGGAAAGGAAGCATGTTTTAAGATCCTGGGCGGTCCAGGGCGCTAATAAGTATGAAGAAATTGTCGGTGGGAAAGGTTGTTGGTTCTGGAACTCGGACGGGAAAAAGTACCTCGATTTTTCTTCCCAACTGGTCAACACAAATATTGGCCACCAGCACCCGAAAGTAATTAACGCGATTAAGGAGCAGGCTGAAAAACTTTGCTATATTTCCCCCAGCTATGCCAGCGAACCGCGGGCCAAGCTAGCAGAACTGATCGCCAAGTACACCCCGGGCGACTTGGTAAAATCGCTATTTACCCTTGGGGGAGCAGAAGCAAACGATAATGCAATAAAAATTGCCCGCGCTTTTACCGGGCGGTTTAAAGTTATTTCACGTTACCGTTCATATCACGGGGCAACCTACGGGGCGATTACCTTAACCGGCGATCCGCGCCGTCCACCGGTCGAGCCGGGCATCCCCGGTGTGTTTCGCGTTTTTGAGCCGTACTGTTACCGCTGCAGTTTTGGTCAAACTTACCCCGGTTGTGGGCTGGAGTGCGCCGAGCATGTGCGCGAAATTATTCTTTATGAAGATCCGAAATCAATTGCCGCTTTCTTTGTTGAACCGGTAACCGGAACCAACGGCGTCTTTGTGCCGCCGAAAGAATACCTGCCGCGGATCAGAGAAATATGCAACGAGTTTGGCATATTGATGGTGGCTGATGAAGTGATGACCGGCTGGGGCCGGACTGGTAAATGGTTCGGCGTTGATAACTGGAACGTAGTGCCCGATATGATGACCATAGCCAAGGGTGTAACCCAGGGTTATGTGCCCCTTGGAGCAGTGGTAGTTAACGAAAAGATTGCCAAGTTCTTTGATGATCATATGCTCTGGTGTGGTCTGACTTACAGCGGTCATCCCCTGGCTTGTGCCGCCGGTGTGGCTACAGTCAAGATCTATGAAGATGAAAACTTGATCGAGAACTCGGCCAAAATGGGAGAGAAATTGAAAGTCCGCCTGCTTGAGATGAAAGAGAAACATCCTTCGATTGGTGATGTTCGCTCTATCGGTCTTTTTGCTGCTATCGAGCTGGTTAAAGATCGCGAAACCAGGGAGCCTCTGGCGCCCTGGAACGGGCCAGATCCGGGTATTATTGGCCAGATCAGCGGCTGCCTTAAAGAAAAAGGGGTTTATGTCTATCCGCGCTGGAACTATCTCTTCCTCGCCCCGCCGATTGCCATTAATGATGAGGAACTAAAATTCGGTCTGGACGCCATTGATGAATGTTTAAACCTGGCTGATAAAGTTCTCTAAATTTCCGCAACAAAGAGCATCAGAAGGTTCTCATTTAATAAGGGGTGTGGTTTGCCACATCCCTTTGTTTTGTGCGCCCGGCATGGGTGATAACTTGGCGGTGAAAGTCCGCTACAGGCTTGGTGGTAGGAACTGTTAGCAGAGGGCAAGGGTGTCCATCGTGAGGTGGAATCTGAAGGAAGCCTAATGCAAACTCTCGGCCTGACGAACAGGAACCACATAGAAGGCATTTGTAGGGCGGACGAGTGTGCAAAACAACACGAAGTCCAATACCATCTGAACCCTATGGTGTAAATGTGGCAGGTAGATGAGAGGAAAGTTATCATCCTTACCCGGGGAGGTCTTGCGGGGGTCGCCGACAAGAGGGATGCTTGAGACAACCCACAGCGACAAGGTGCACAGCGATGTGCGGCTGAACCGCAAGAAGTCAGCAGAGGCCATAGTACCGGGCGACCGGGAAGGGCCGAACAATGGCAGTCTTTCAAACGAGAAAGAAGGTGAAGCGATGCAAAGAGAGCGGAAAACTGCACAAGCAGGCTACCCCCGTGAGGGTATGGTGGAAACAGAGAGTAGCAGGGGAGCGCGGAGCATTGCAACACCGGAAACCGTAGAGAGAGACGGTGCAGGCAGCCTGATGGAAAAAGTGCTGCACAGAGACAACCTGAATGCAGCCTTTAAACGAGTCAGGCAAAAAGGCGGCGCACCAGGCATAGACAAAATGACAGTCGAAGAGATGCTGCCCTATCTGAAAGAGCATAAGGAAGAGCTGTTATCAAAGATTAGAAGCGGCAAGTACAAACCGCAACCGGTCAGGCGGGTTGAAATCCCGAAACCCGACGGCGGAATCAGGAAGCTTGGAGTGCCGACAGTAATCGACCGGATGCTCCAGCAAGCCTTAGTGCAAGTGCTTCAGCCAATCTTTGAACCGACCTTTTCGGAATACAGCTACGGGTTTAGGCCCAAGCGCAGCGCCCATCAGGCCGTGAAACAGGCCGAAGAATACTACGCACAGGGCTATACCCATGTGGTAGATATCGACCTGGCCCAGTATTTTGACACCGTGGGTCACGACCTGTTAATCAACATGGTCAGGGAAGAAGTAAAAGACGAAGCAGTCATAATCCTTATCCGCAGATTCCTTAAAAGCGGAGTAATGGCAGATGGACTGCTTAAACCGACTGATGAGGGCACCCCGCAGGGCGGCAACCTCTCACCTTTGCTCAGCAACATCTACCTGAGCGGATTTGACCGTCTGCTGGAAAGCAGGGGGCATAAATTTGTCAGGTACGCAGACGACTGCAACATTTATGTCAAAAGCCACAGAGCCGCCGAAAGAGTAATGGCCAGCAGTGTAAAGTATCTAGAGCAAAAGCTGAAACTGAAGGTAAACCGTGAAAAGAGCAAGACCGGCAGCCCGCTAAGGCTCAAGTTCCTAGGATTCTCGCTCTACAAAGTAGGGCAGAAGCTAGGAATACGCCCGCACCAGAAGTCTATTAAAAGATTCAAAGACAGGGTGCGACAAATCACCAGTCGCAAACGCGGCCGGGCTATCGGTCAGATTTTGCATGAACTTAAGGTATTCACAACAGGATGGTTGGGGTACTATTCCATAGCGGACATGAAAACGCACATCACTGCTCTTAACGAATGGTTAAGACGCAGAATCAGAATGTATTTGTGGAAGCAATGGAAAAGGGTAAGTGCAAGATTTGGAAACTTAAAACGGCTGGAAATACCGGAAGACCAAGCTTGGCAGTGGGCCAATACCCGGAAAGGATACTGGCGCATCGCTCGCAGTTGGATACTTACCAGGTCGTTAACAAACAAATACCTCGCATCAATCGGTTATGATGATATCTCCAAAAGATACGAGGTATTGCACTAATGCCATTGAACCGCCGTATACCGAACGGTACGTACGGGGGTGTGAGAGGTCGGCTACTCAATTAATGGGTAGCCTCCTACTCGATTTTAAATAAACTCTGCTACTTTTCTAGAGAAGTCAGATTTTACACAAGAGATAGGAGTGTTTTAGAGTGAAGAAATATTTACTGTTTTTAGCTGTCTTAAGCTTAACCAGCCTGTTGCTGATTGTCGGATGCGCTACCGTTGAAGAGGCCGTCGATACGGTGCCGGAACCAGGGGCTGAAGAAACCACAGAACCGGTGGAGCCAGCCGGAGCAGTCATTGTTATCGACCAAATGGGTCGTGAGGTAGTAATAGAAAGCGTACCGCAGCGTATAATTTCGCTTTCCCCGAGCAATACCGAGGTAGTTTTTGCCCTGGGCCTGGGAGATCGCCTGATCGGGGTTACCGAGTACTGCAACTACCCGGCAGAAGCGCTTGAAAAAGAGATCATCGGTGGCTTTGCCACCCCCAGTATTGAAAAAATTGTTGAACTGGAACCGGACCTGGTTCTCGCTTCGACCATCCATATAGAAGAGGTGCCCCGCCTAGAGATGCTGGGTATTCCTGTGCTGGTTGTGGAGTCGGCAACTCTGATTGAACTTTATACTTCCATGTCACTCATTGCTGAAGTAACTGCAGTTACAGCTGCAGGAGAAGCGCTGATTGCTTCGATGCAGCAGCAAATCAGCGTTGTTGAGGAAGTTGTATCATCCATACCGGTTGAAGAACGCGTCCGGGTTTATTACGAAGTATATTCAGATCCGCTGATGAGCGCCGGAAAAGAAGCATTTATTAACGAAATCATTTCACTGGCCGGGGGCATTAACATTTTTGGCGATATCAATGAGAGTTATCCTCAGATCAGCGCCGAGGTGGTAGCCGAACGGCAACCGGATATCATTCTTTACCCCGACTATCACGGAACAGCCGATCTGGTTTCCGAGGCAATGGCCGGACGGCCTGGTTGGGAAAGTGTCCCTGCGGTAGTTAACGGCCGTGTTTATTCTATAGCCGATGATTCATTTGCCCGTCCCGGACCGCGTGTGGTTGAAGCGGTTGAAGAGGCAGTCAGGCTATTTTATCCGCAGCTCTTTTAAAGCGGTTAAGATGTGAAGTCGGGTTTCAGCATGAGTTTAAGTGAGGTCAGTTAAAACGACTGAATATAAAAGGCTAAAATTCATGAAGACAGTAACAGGCGGATTTCCCAAGCCGCTGATTATGGCTGCCCTGTTTTTTTTGCTGCTGGTTGCCGTGGTCAGCGCCATGGTGATGGGCGCGGTGACGATCGGCTGGCGCAGCGTTTTTTCTATTCTGCTTGATAGCCTGCCTTTTTACGATTCACCTGCGGTAACCGGTATTTCGCCGGTTTATCAGGATATTCTGCTGCAAATTCGTGTGCCACGCGTAATTATGGCAGCTGTAGTGGGCAGCTCGCTTGCCGTGGCCGGCGCAGTTTTCCAGGGGCTTTTTCGTAACCCCATGGCCGATCCTTACGTTATCGGCATCTCATCCGGTGCGGCACTGGGCGCAGTTTTTGC
>CAYGHB010000135.1:0-5267 GCA_964349375.1 uncultured Syntrophomonadaceae bacterium
TCAAGATAGGTAGCGATCCGCTCAAAGAGCGCCAGCGACCGGGTAAAATCAACTTTTAAATTGAGCAGAGTTTGCACAGGCCGGTAAAGCCGGTTTATCAGGGCGACGGTAGCAGTAACCACACCGATGGTCAGCGTGGAATCCAGACGGGTGATAATCAGATAACCGCCGGCAAAATAGACCAGCAGCGGCCCAATCTGGGTAAAAATACCCAGCATCACATGAAACCACTTGCCGGAGCGCTGTTCTTTAAGTGCCACCAGGGTTAGCTGATCGTTTATATCCACAAAGGCGCTGTATTCTTTTTCTTCACGGTTGAAGAGCTTGACCAGGAGCGAGCCGCTGATGCTGAGCGACTCGTTGACAACCTGGTTCAGCTGGTCGTTGATGGCCTGACTTTCGGTCAGCAGTTTGTATCGTGTCCGCCCCACCTGCCTGGTGGGCAGGATCATCAGCGGAATGACCACTATCGCTACCAGGGCCAGCTGCCAGCTCATCGAGAAAAGGGCAATCATGGTTGTGATCACGATGATCAGGTTACTGGTAATACTGGTCAGGGTGCCGGAGATTACGGAGCTGACACCGCCGATATCATTGTTCATCCGGGTGATGATATCACCCTGCTTTTCAGAGAGAAAAAATGAATGCGGCATATGCAGTAGATGTTTGTACATCTGGTTTTTTAGGTCGAAGATCACTTTCTGCGACACCCAGGCACTGATGTAGCTTTCCAAAACGCTGATTACCTGCGAAAGCAGCAGGGTAGCAAAAGCAACTCCCAGCAGGGTTAAGAGCAATCGCATATCCTGACCGATCAGCGCTTCATCCAAGATCCGGCCGGTTATGATTTATGGCAAATTGATTATTTCATCTTCAGTCAGAAAGCCCCTCACCCCGGCCGGCCTGTTGCGCGGATAACCCACCCTCTCACTTCCGTTCCATCATGATCTCCTAAAGTATATACTTTAAATTGCTAAAGGCTGGCTGTAAAGTGGTCTGATCACTGCCAGCCCCGGATAGCTGCGTTCAATGGACCGGATAAAACCTTCTGTCCGGACCGGGCTCGATACGGGGGGAAAGGAATCACAGGTATGGTGCAGCAATAGGGCTGCGGGTTTTAGGCGCTCAATAAATTTTGGGGTATAGGTATCAAGATCGCTTCGCCCCTGAAAGGGAAGAGTTAACAGATCAACCCCGGTCGGATATTCAACATCGGCGGCAAGATTTAAACTGCCCATGTGTAAGGCTGTTTTACCGCCTGCTTCGATTAAAAAGATAAGCACTTCACCCTGCGGGTAGAGCTTGGCCAGACGCACTATTTCCCGCAGATCTTTAAATTTGGCAACTGCCCTGCGGCTAAATAGAGTCTTGAAAATCAGGGGCAGGTCAAATTTGATGTGCTCGCCCCTATAGACTTTAATTGTAAAGGGCCCGTTCTCGATCGAGTCGCCCGGACTGATAACTTTAATCCTGCTTCGATCAACCCCGTCACGCATCAGGGTGGCAGCAGCTACCTCAGAACAATAGACAGTAGCGTTGCCTGCTTCGAGGACAAGCGGCACATCAATTAAGTGATCAAAATGTCCGTGGGTGATAAAAATATCACCATACTGCGCCAGTTCTGTAATCGCGGGCCGGGGCAGTTCATGATTTAAGCTGATAAAGGGATCGAAAACAATCGACTGCCCTCCGGCAGAAAAAGCAAGCGTCGCCGTACCGAACCATTTGATTTCCATCATTAGCATACTCTCCTCTTCATTGGTCTAATCAGGTGAGAATCGACCAGGCTGTTAATCAGGAAGCTTAGAAATCTTCTTCCTTTATTTTGTTTAACTGCTCCAGCAGCACTCCCTGGCGGGCAAGCGAGCGCTGGCGAATCTCGTAGTAGAGTATACCGATCACTAGCCAGGCCAGGAAAAGGTAGCTGAAAAAACTGCCATCTGGCATGGCCATAAGATCAATTAACAGCATGGCCATCACCAAGAAGGCCAAAACAGCGCCGATGATTACCGCCAACGGCAGTAAAATACCTTTAAGCTTAAAATAGGCTGCCGCGTAGGCTTTAGGCGCCCTGCGCGGCAGTCTCCAGGCAGCGCCCAGAATCGGAATAAAAATGATGATGCCGCCGATCGATCCCAGGGCGGCAAAAGCTGTCAGGTATCTTTCACCGAAGATTAACACTGAAGCGGTAGAAACGACATAGATAAAGGTCAGAAAAATGTGCGGTGTGCTAAACC
Source organism: uncultured Syntrophomonadaceae bacterium (assembly GCA_964349375.1). Classification (GTDB taxonomy): domain Bacteria; phylum Bacillota; class Dethiobacteria; order DTU022; family DTU022; genus UBA993. Next base: position 2,238 of record CAYGHB010000135.1, read on the forward strand.
GCCTGTTTACTTTTGCCAGCGCTTGAGGAAAGATACCATCTGTAGCCATCACCAGCAGTGACTTGGTGCCCCACATGAAACCAGCATTAAGGGTTGTAATAATAGCCAGCACCCCACCACAGAGCACAAAAAAGTAAAAACCGGCAGGGCTCATAAAAGATTTTGCGACGTTCGCCGGTGACTGTCCCCCGTTGTTAGCCAACGGGCTGATGCCTACTGCCGTTACCGAAACCAGAATATACAGAAGAGTAACCAGGGGGATAGAGATTAGAAAGGCCCGGGGGATGGTTTTCCCAGGGTTTTTGATTTCCCCACCCAGTTCAACCACGGCATTTGCGCCCAGATGGGTAAAGGTTAAGATCGATGCGGCGAGAAGAAATCCGTACGCTCCTGCCGGGAACAGAGGGGTAAAATTTGCTGCTTCAATCAGAGGGAGTCCTGAAAATCCGAAAACCAAGAGGGCGGCAAAAAGCAGCATAACAAAAAAGGCCTGCAGCGCTGCAGCCATCGAGATGCCAACCAGGTTAATGAGAAAAAGAATCGTCAGGATTACTATTGCTGCCGGAACAGCCGGCAAATCCCAGAGCGCTTGCAAATACTGAGCGCCGCTTAAAGCCCAGAGCGGAAAAGCGCCAACCAGGGTGCCTCCCATGTAGCCCCAAACCCCAATGAAGGCCCAGCGTGGTGAAAAAAGACGGCTGGCATATTTATAGTTACCCCCCGTTGTCGGTAAAGCCGAACCAAGCATGGCCAGGCACATCATTAAAAATATTACCGGAACCACGCTTACCAGGTAAGCCAGTGGCACAGACGGCCCTGTATATCCCGCGGCGATTCCAGTTAAAACAAAGATGCCGGCTCCAATGGTCATGCCGGCCGCCACGGCGATTGTCTGCGGTAAACCAAGCACTCTTTGTAACCCATATTGCTGTTCAGGCAAAATAGCAGCTCCTCTCTTCGAACCCTGGATGATTGACGCCTCTACATGCCTGTATTATAATTAATTTACAAATAGTCTGTCAATTAGTCGGTGAAAAGAGTAAATATGACACACTACGCCCTCTTTAAAAAATATCCCGGGCTGAAAAATAAGCTACCCAGAGAAGAACTGGGTAACTGGCCCACCCCCCTGCAACCGCTTGAAAGACTTACAGCATATCTTGGCGGGCCGGGAGTTTACATTAAGAGAGATGACCTATCAAGTTCTAGCTACGGGGGCAACAAGGTCCGCAAGCTGGAACTGGTCCTGGCTGAAGCCAAAGCAAAAAGCTGCCGGGAAATAATTACTGCCGGAGGCCTGGGTTCGCACCACATCCTGGCCACCGCCGCCCTTGGCAGCAGAGCAGGTTACCAGGTGAAGGGACTTTTTTTCTGCCAACCGGTAAACGATCACGTTAAAATGAATCTGCTCCTGAATCAGTATTACGGCACGGAGATGCACTTTGTCAAAGATTATTTTGGTCTGGTACGCGGCTACCTGCGGCACTACATATCTGGCCTGATTTCCGGTAATAAACCTCTGCTGCTGATGCCCGGGGGTTCGAACGGCCTGACGACAATCGGCTACGTTAACTGCCTGCTGGAAATAGCCGACCAACTGGCCGAGTTGAAACAGCCACAGCCGGATGCTCTTTTTGCCGCGGTTGGTACAGGGGGCACCGCTGCCGGTTTACTAGCCGGCCTTCGCTTAGAAAAGCGGTTTGCGCAGACAATCATACATGCCGTGCGGGTAGTGCAACCTGCCATCCTGAATAAAGAGCGAATCTGCAAACTGGCTGCCGCATCGCTAAAGTTGTTGGCCATGCTGGAGGAGCAAATTAATCCGGTTAAAGCATTCGCCCTGGACCAGCAATTGATCCTTGAAGATGGCTACCTGGGCGAAGGATACGGTTTTTCTTCGGATAAAACCAGGGAAGCTTGCCGGTTGTTTGAAGATCTGGAAGGAATTGAGCTCGAAGAGTGCTATACAGCCAAGGCGGCAGCCGCCCTGATCGATTACTGTCGTCGTGCGCGAGGTAACCGGGGGCTGGTGGTTTTTGTAAACACAGCAGCTCATCCAGGCTGTTATAATTGTATTGATCTGCCAGAGTCGGCAGCGCTGCCGGAAGCTTTCCAATGGTGCTTCAGTGGTGAAGCCAGGAACTGCCGCTGCAGGCTTCAGAAACAGAACCGTTCGTTTTGCTCAACCGTCAGCCAACCTGGCTGGCGTTGGCCGGACTAGCATTAGCGGGGGTGAACTAAATGGCTTTAAGAAAAACAGAAGCCGGTGACTACAGGCGCATAGAAGAAATCAGGGCTGAGCTGTTCAAAGAGCGCTATTCAATTTGCCTCGAACGCCCGGATCTGCTAAATCGCTACTGGCGATCCGGTTCAGAGCGGGGCAAGCACCCCTATCTGAGAAGAGCCGAAGCGCTGGCCTACATCTACCGCAACCGGCAGCCAAAAATATATAGCAATGAACTGATTGTCGGAAACATCTCTTCCAAAAGAATCGCCGCCAACTACTACCCCGAGGGCGGATCGATTCACATTCTTGAAGATCTCTTTTGCTTAGGCAGCCGTCCGGTCCTGCCCCTTTACTTAAAACAGTCAGAGAAAATAAAGCTTCTTGCCCTGGCCCTGCGCAATTTCCCACGCAGCGTAGCTACCCGCGCTCTTTGCAAACCAGGCTGGCTCGGTTACTTTCTTGATTTTTTCAGGGCCAAACGCTACTACATCACCGAAGAAGCGGGAATTTCCCACCTGGTTCCGGACCATGAAGGGGTCATTAAAGACGGCCTGCGCCGAAGCAGGGAACTGGCGATCAGCAAGCTGGAAGCGGGCAACCTGAACAGCGAACAGGAAGCATTCTATAAAGGGGTTTATATCGTCGTTGACGGAATTCGGCAGATGGCCGCTAACCTGGCTGCCGAAGCTGAGCGTCAGGCCGCCGAAATGCAAGGGAACCCTGAGCGCCGCCTTGAACTGCTGGAAATCGCCGAAAGCTGCCGATGGGTACCCTATGAGCCGGCCCGCAGCTTCAGGGAAGGG
>CAYGHB010000136.1:0-5236 GCA_964349375.1 uncultured Syntrophomonadaceae bacterium
GCATTAACGATCCGGTCGGCGCCAACTTCGCGGGGATTATCGGTAACAATATTTAGACCGGTTTTTATCCCGGGACCGACGATCAGCGGCTCGATCGCAAAATATTTCTCGCCCATCCGCTGCAGAGAATACATCAACTGTGGCACCACAGAAGAGATAGATATCGAATTTATATCCTTAAGATGCAGGTGGCTGTTGTGCAAAAGGTTTTTAACGAGCATGCCGAGTTCATCTTCTGTACGGTCGCGCCTGGTAGCGAGGCGCCAGTAGACCAAGATTTCCCGCTCTTTATAAATACCAAGCATAATATGGGTATTGCCTACATCAACAGCAAGTATCAAATTATAACCCCCGTCAACTAACCTAAACTGTTTAAAGGCACTTTATACTATAACAGAATGAGCCTTTTTTGAAAAGTAACCGAGCCTGCGGCGCGGTTGAATAAGTTTTGATTTAAGAGTAATATAGTGTTCGTTAACAAGAAATAATCTTATACAAGTTGGAGAGCGAAAAAAGGGAGGCTCTACGCTTGCGCCATAAAATAATTGCCGGCAAAAACTATTTTATTGCACTGATGATTTTACTGGTTGTGATCAGCCTTTTGGTTATTGCGCTATTCGTAGTAAACTCAATCTTGCTCAATGCGCTGGGAAACGAACCCTATAAATATGAAATCAGCTCGATTTCGTACTTTGAACCCTGGTATTTTGAAGCTGCAGATCTGGAAGCCAGCTTTCCGAGGGGAGGCATCATTCTAAACATCAATGAAACTGATCGCTTTAAAACCGTGATCCTGATGGGAGAGGGTAACTTCACAAGGGGCGGCAAAACCTATACGAACGAAGAAACCAGCGGCCTTTTGATGATGATTGAGCATGACCTCTTTGATCAGATCCGGGGCAGCAATATTTTTATGCCCATCGAGGACCAATCGCTTCTGTTCCTTGTCTCCTTTGTTTTTAAGAATACCACTGGCGTACCGAATATCTGGAAAGATCGCATTCCTCTTGCTTTTCACGGCAGAGAGGGGCTTGCTTTTTATTACCTGCTTGATCCGGAAGGAAAACCGATTCTGCCACCGGCCACAAACCTGACTCCGTTAGAACTATACGGCGCATTTCTGATCTACCTGTTGTTTATTCTGATCACAATCATGACTATCATGATCTTTACCCTCGATCACCGTTACTCGCGCTACTGGTATCACGTTGCCGGCACTCCGCCCAGCAGGTTCGCCCTATTTTCGATTATTTTTATAATACCTCTTTTAGCTTTAAGTGATATTGTTCCTGTGCTGCTTGAACAATCCAGTCTATTTACTTTTAGCGGCTATGGCCTGATTCTAATTTGCCTGGTTATTGCCGAAAAATATGGTAAAATTGACTATCTTGACTTAGGATTACGACGTGACCGTTTGCGTTACGGTTATGGTCTGGCTCTTATTACTGCAACGATCATCATTACTTCGGCATATGGGCTGCCGGCGGGCTTTGCAGTCAGCGGGATGGAACCGCTTATTTCTTTGCCTGTTATTTTTCTGTTAATAGGACTGCCAAAAGAAATGATCTGGCGCGGTTATATACAGGTGGTCCTGACCCGTCGGCTTGGCATCAACCAGGGTTTGCTGGCTATGATCTTAATGGCATCGGCAGTGCGATTTATTTACCTGATTGCTACTGAGCCGTGGATGTTAACATATCCTTATACTTACCTGGAAGCACTGATTTTGGCTCCGGGTCTGGCAGCGATTCTTGGTTACCTTTACCTGCGGACTGAAAACATTTTAGCCTGTGCCCTCTTACACAGCCTGATTATCTGGTTGCCAACAATTATTATTTATTAACCGAAAGGCGGTTATAACATGGACAAAGAAAAAATCATTAAAGGCGTCGAAATGATCCTGGAAGCGGTTGGCGAAAACGTAAATCGTGAAGGGCTGGTGGGCACCCCAAACAGGGTAGCAAAAATGTATGCCGAGCTGTTCAACGGCATTAATCAGGATCCTCGTGATCACCTGAAAACCTGCTTTGTAGAAGATGGCCACGATGAGATCGTGCTGGTCAAGGACATCTCTTTTTATTCTATGTGTGAGCATCATCTTTTACCTTTCTACGGCAAAGCTCATATCGCTTATCTTCCGGCGGAGGGACGCATTGTGGGTTTAAGCAAACTGGTCAGGGTTATTGAAACTGTCTCGAAAAGACCTCAGCTGCAAGAACGACTGACCAGTACTGTGGCTGATGTTATTACCGAAGTGCTTAAACCAAAAGGCGTTGTGGTTGTCCTTGAAGCCGAGCACCTCTGCATGAGCATCCGTGGTGTGGCCAAACCGGGGGCAACAACAGTAACTTCGGCGGTGCGCGGACTTTTCAGACGCAACTCCAGTTCACGGGTTGAGGTTTTCAGCCTGATCCAAGGTAGCAACTAAAAATATGAGCAGAATTGAGCGGATTCTCAACAATCCCTCTTTCCTGGAATATTTGCGCCGAAATGAGGTTGCTGAAAAAGAAAGATTCTTCTGCGGTCACAGTTTTGATCACCTTCTCGCTGTCGCCCGCCTGACCTATATTTTCTTACTTGAAGATGGCAGCCCTTTTATTACCCGGGAAATGGCTTATGCTGCCGCTCTGCTCCATGATATCGGACGCTGGCAGGAATACAGCTCAGGTGTTGACCATGCCGCTGCCAGTGCTGATCTTGCCGGACCAATCCTGGCTGCAGCCGATTTTGACCGGGGCGAAGCTGTTATAATTATTAAAGCGATTAGTCAACACAGGTTTGATGAAGCGGCAACAATTCACCGTTCGCCTTTGAGCAGGGCCTTAAAAAAGGCAGATCGTTACTCGAGATTATGTTTTGGTTGTCAAGCCCTCGCACAGTGCAACAAAGTTGAAGAGCAACCTCATAATAACAGCCTTCATTATTGATGAGTGGAGATGATCTGATGCAAGTTCTGGCGCTAAATCAGGATTTACTAGCTTACGAACTGCAAAAATTGGGTTGCGAGCCAACCGGCGCAGAAGAATTTATCCGGAATGAACTGAATCTCTGCCTAAAGTTATCTTTGATCCCCAAGAAGTTGGCACCCCCGCTCGAGAGCGCTTTAAGGGCTGCCGGAATCGCTGTTCTGATTATTCCTGAAAGAACCGGGAAAGGCGACGGAAGCACTTTAATGCTGGCGGGAAGCGCAACAGCAATTAGCCTTACTGCCGGGAAGTTTTCTTCTGATAATAGCGCTCTTGCCCCGATTGGCAAAGCAATCAAAGAGCGTCTGGCAGCGCTGAACAAAACCGGGCACAAAAAACTTGCTATCGGAAACCGGATAATTGAGCTGGGGAAAAAGACCTGCCTGATGGGCATCTTAAACGTTACTCCGGACTCTTTTTCTGACGGCGGCCAGTTTGACCTTCTGGAAAAAGCGATTGAGCATGCCTACCAAATGGCAGAAGAAGGCGCCGACATTATCGATATCGGCGGAGAATCGACCCGACCGGGTCACCACCAGGTTCCGGTGGCAGAAGAGCTGAAGAGGGTGTTACCGATTATCAAGGCCCTGAAAAAGGAGCAGTCATTCAAGCTGCCCTTGTCAATCGACACCTATAAAGCATCCGTTGCCGAAGCAGCGCTGGACGCCGGGGCGGAAATGCTTAATGATGTCTGGGGTCTGAAAGGTGACCCTGCTCTTGCGGCAGTTGCCGCCCGCTACCGGGTGCCGGTCTGCCTGATGCATAATCGGAACAATACAGATTACGAAGACCTGATCAGTGAGATCATTGCCGAGCTGGAAGAATCAGTTGCTCTTGCCCTGGAGGCCGGCATTAATGAAGAGGGGATCATCATTGATCCCGGAATCGGTTTTGGAAAAAATTTAACGCTAAATCTTGAAGTGATGCTCCATTTAAGAGATTTTGGTAATCTCGGTTACCCGCTGCTGCTTGGCACATCGCGAAAATCAATGATCGGCAAAACCCTTGACCTGCCTGTAGAAGAGAGACTGGAAGGCACTGCAGCAACCGTAGCTTACGGGATCAGTGCCGGTGCTGATATTGTGCGAGTGCACGATGTCAAGGAAATGAAGCGGGTAATCGATATGACTGATGCCATGATTAGGAGGTGAGTTTTAATTGGACAGGATTATAGTTGAAAGGATAGTTTGTTACGCTTATCACGGCGTAATGCTGGAAGAGCAATCGCTGGGCCAGGAATTCCAGGTAAGTCTGGAAATGGGAATCGATCTGTCAGGTCACAATAGTGATCAGATTGATGATGTTGTGGATTACCGGGCGGCGATCTCAATCGTTGAAGAGATTATGTATGGTTCTTCCTGCCGTCTGCTTGAGGCTCTGGCCTGCCGCATCGCTGACAAGCTGCTTACCTTAGATGGCGTAATTGAGGTTGCTGTGGAGGTCCGCAAACCAAACCCACCGATTCCCGGTGTGCAGGGCGGTGTTAGTGTTATGGTCAGTAGGGGCAGGTAGGGATATGAGCACTGCCTACATCGCGTTAGGCTCCAACTTGGGAGAGCGAACCGTAAATTTAAAAACGGCTCTGCAGAGGCTGGCCCAGACAGATCGGGTTGCAATCGGCGCTGTGTCTGCCGTTTTCGAAACTGCTCCCGTTGGCGGTCCGGAGCAGCAGGGCTCTTACCTGAATGCCTGTGCAGCCATTGTCACTGAGTTGTCACCGACACAGCTGCTGCTTGCCATGCTTGATATTGAAGAGAAGATGGGGCGGGTAAGGGACGTGCATTGGGGGCCGCGGATCATTGACCTCGACCTGCTGTTATATGGTATTACAATCATGAATACTCCGCTGCTTGAGTTGCCGCACCCGCGGATGAGCGAGCGCGACTTTGTACTGGTTCCCCTGGCCGCTATCGCTCCCGATCAGATTATCCCCGGACTTAACCAAACTGTAGCAATGATCCTGGCCGGCCGCCCGGAGAATGAGGATGTAAAGCTCTTTCTGCCAACGGGCTGGCATGAAATAAGCTAAGCCATACCTACAACAGCAAAGAGCATCGTCTTAAGGGTAAGCAATGAACCGCCGCTCACGGATCGTTCAGGCTGAATTGTAACGGCTCAACTGTGGGCTTATGCAGGCAGCCTGGTCATTCGACACTTAAGTCTTCCGGCCTCGGCCGGGTTCTCAATTAATGCTGAAGATGTATAATGATCATTTAGAACCCGGACCTGCTCAAGCCCTTGTTTCGCCGACAATTCAAGCGTCTTCACTT
>CAYGHB010000137.1:0-5178 GCA_964349375.1 uncultured Syntrophomonadaceae bacterium
ATTGTCCCTTGGCAATATTTGGGGCTATTTAAATGAAGTATTTGCGGAATGCCTGATAGAAGAGCTTAAAGGATAGTATTTACGGCCCATTTCTAGTAATATAAATGGTAACTTTGTTTACCGGGGTACTGCAACCATGGCCGTTAAAGAAAAAAAACTAAGCGATCTTAAAAGAGCAATTCAGCTTTACTATCCAAGGCTGGAAGACTGGGCCATGGTTGAGAAAGCTTACAATTTTTCGCTGGAAGCACACAGCGGCCAGCTGCGCGAATCCGGAGAATCCTACATTATCCATCCGCTGGGAGTGGTCATGATCCTGGCTGAGCTGGAGCTGGACCTGGTGACTATCGTTGCTGGTCTGCTGCACGATGTGGTGGAGGACACGGGTGTTACACTGGAAGTTATTCGTAAGGAATTCGGTCCTGAGGTTGCTTCGCTGGTAGACGGGGTAACCAAACTGAGCCGCCTCGATTTTACCTCAAAGGAAGAGCAGCAGGCTGAAACGCTGCGCAAGATGTTTATTGCCATGGCCCAAGACATCAGGGTTGTGATGATCAAACTGGCTGATCGGACCCATAACCTGCGCACCCTGCGCTACCTCAATACGGACAAGCAAAAAGAGATCGCCCGCGAAACCTTAGAGATTTATGCCCCCCTTGCCCATCGCCTCGGTATCTACATGATCAAGTGGGAACTGGAAGATCTCGCCTTTCGCTATATGCAGCCTGAGAAATATTTTCAGCTGGTGGAAAAGCTGGCCAAGAAGAGGCGGGAGCGGGAGCACTTTATCAACAGGCTCATCTGGGTGCTGCAGGATCAGCTTTCAGAAGCTACCATCAAGGCAGAAATCCAGGGCCGCCCCAAGCATCTTTACAGTATTTACAACAAAATGGAGGCCCAGGGTAAGGATTTAAGTGAGATCTACGATTTGACAGCGATCAGGATTATAGTCGACTCAGTCAAGGACTGTTATCACACTCTCGGCATTGTCCATACGATCTGGAAACCGATCCCCGGTCGCTTCAAGGATTTTATCGCCATGCCGAAGCCGAACATGTACCAGTCGCTGCACACCACGGTATTTGCCGCTGAAAACGAACTGGCTGAAATCCAAATTAGAACCTGGGATATGCATCGCACCGCGGAGTACGGCATTGCCGCTCACTGGCGTTACAAGGAAAAAGTTAAGGATTCCGACGAGCTTGATCAAAAACTGGCCTGGCTAAGGCAGCTTTTAGAGTGGCAGCATGATTACCGTGACGCCCGGGAATTTATTAAAGACTTAAAAGGCGACCTTTTTACTGATGAGGTTTTTGTTTTCACCCCCAAGGGCGATGTTTTAGATCTGCCTGCCGGTTCGGTAACGATCGATTTTGCTTATAAAATTCATACCGATGTGGGCAACCGTTGCACAGGGGCCAGGGTTAACGGCAGGCTGGTGCCCCTTGATTACCAGCTGAAAACCGGCGATATGGTCGAGGTGGTAACCTCCAAGAGTGGATCGCCCAGCCGCGATTGGTTAAACCTGGTTAAAACCAATCAGGCAAAAAGCAAAATCCGCAGCTGGTTTAAGAGAGAGCGCCGGGAAGAAAACATTGAAAAAGGTAAAGAGATGCTGGAACGGGAGATTCGCAGGATCAACGTTGAACAGCGCCTGGCGATTAAGCACGACATGCTGGAAGATGCGGGACGCAGTTTCAACCTCTTGTCGGTTGACGACCTTTTTGCTGCTGTTGGTTATGGCGGGGTTTCTGTCCACCAGGTGATCAGCCGCCTGCGTGAAGAATACAACCGCAGAAAGGGCGATACAGAGGAAGAAGAAGTTTTGCCGGAGCTCAAACCGGTCAAGCAGATGAAATCCGGCCCTGCCGGTGTGTCGATCTCCGGGATGGATAACCTTTTGATGCGGGTGGCCCGTTGCTGTAACCCTGTTCCCGGCGACGAAATTATCGGGTTTATCACCAGGGGGCGGGGGATAACGGTTCACCGCCGTGATTGCCCGAATCTAGTTCACTACAGCACTGACAACGGTCGTTTTATTGATGCTTCCTGGGACAGTGTCGAGAAGGCCTCTTATCCTGTTGATGTTGAGATTTCAGCCAATGACCGAAAGCATTTGCTCTCTGATGTCATGGCCGCAGTAAACGAAAGTAAAATTGATATTACCGCCGTCTCAGCCAGGGCCGACAAAAACCGGGTCGCTACTATTCATCTGACCATGGTAGTGCGTGACCAGATCCACCTGGAGCAGATCATGGGCAAGATCAAGAAAATAAAAGATGTTTACGCGGTAAGGCGCTATGTTTACGGATCGAACACCAAAAAGTAGGAGCAGTTAAAGATGAGAGCAGTTGTCCAAAGAGTGCATCGCGCCTCTGTTACGGTTGACGATGCAGAAGTTGGCGCTATCGGACCGGGCCTGGTTGTCTTCCTCGGCGTTGGGCGGGGTGACCTGGAAGCCGATGCCGCGTACCTTGCTGCAAAAATAGCGGGCTTAAGGATTTTTGAAGACCAGGCGGGTTTGATGAACCTGTCACTTAAAGATTGCAACGGAGAAGTTCTGGCCATTTCACAGTTTACGCTTTACGCTGATTGTCGTAAAGGGAGACGGCCCGGTTTCTCAGAAGCAGCCCTGTCGGCTGAAGCAGAAAAACTCTACGATCATTTTTGTGTTCTGCTGAGGAACGAAGGCATTCAGCTGGCCACCGGGCGCTTTCAGGCCGAGATGAGGATCTTCGTTGACAATGATGGGCCGGTCACGATCCTGCTTGACAGCAAGAAACTCTTTTAGCTATTATGTTTTATCGCTTATTCTTGCTTTTTTAAGAACCTGCTTATCATTATGCATATTATATTCATAACAGGTAAAGAAGAAAGGCCTGTTTTTGACAGAAAGCGGAGGTAACAGATGAAGTACAAAGCACCGCGCGGCACTCGCGACATTCTACCGGATGAAGCAGCAAAATGGCAATATATCGAAGCTAAATACAGTGAGCTCTGTTCCCTCTATGGTTTCGGAGAGATCAGAACGCCTATCTTTGAACAAACCGAGCTCTTTGCCCGTAGCGTGGGGGAAGACAGCGATATTGTATCAAAGGAGATGTATTCTTTTAAAGACCGCAGCGGGCGTGACCTTACCCTGCGGCCGGAATTAACCGCTTCAGTAGCGAGAGCTTATCTTGAGCATAATTTAGGCGAGAAGCAGCAGCCGGTCAAACTCTACTATAGTGGGCCGATGTTTCGTTACGACCGCCCCCAGGCCGGGCGTTACCGTCAGTTTCACCAGTTTGGTCTGGAAATATTCGGCGCTGCCCATGCCGCAGCTGATTGCGAGATAATCGCCTTTTGCTACAACTTCTTTAAAATCTTAAGCTTAAGTGATTTAAGTATTGAACTGAACAGTGTCGGTTGTCCGCTTTGCCGACCCGTCTACCGCGATTTGCTGGTTCCCTACCTGGAGAAATTGGAGAATAATCTCTGTACCGATTGCCGCCGGCGCTATAAAACCAATCCCTTAAGGGTGCTAGACTGTAAAGAGGAAAGCTGCCAGGCACGAGTGGCGGACGCTCCTAAAATGAGCGATCATCTCTGCGGCGGTTGTTCTGAACATTTTACTACCCTAAAAACACTTTTAAAGATCCTTGATATTCCTTTTAACTTAAATGACCGGCTGGTCCGCGGACTCGATTACTATACCCGCACCGCATTTGAAATCACCGCCAGCGCTCTGGGAGCACAGGCTTCAGTCTGCGGCGGAGGCCGTTACGACTACCTGGTGGAGCACCTTGGCGGGCCACCGACACCGGGTGTTGGGGTTGCCTTTGGTAAAGAGCGCATTCTTTTAACTATAGACTGGGAAAAAGAGCTGCGCAGCCTGGACAGCAAAGTTTTTGTGGCAACAGCGGGCAACGGTCTTGAGGGAGAGGCGCTGCTGTTAGCTCAGGAGCTTCGTCAGCAAAATGTCGCCGCCGAAGCAGATCTTATGGAACGCAGCCTGAAAGCCAAGATGAAGTATGCCGGCAAACTCGACTATGACAGGGTGGTAATCATCGGAGAGAAAGAGATTGCGGATGGGCGTGTTGCCCTGCGCAAAATGGAAAGCGGGGAGCAGCTTGAAATAGCCCGGACCGAGTTGGTTTCGAAGCTGGCAGGCCAGGCAACGGTAAAAACTTTTGCTGACAGCGGCTCTTTTGCTCCCGAAGTGCGACTGCCAATTATAGATGAAAGAACGGTTAAAACACATCATTGCGGCTCACTGACCACTGATCATATTAACCTGCAGGTTAAGTTGGCTGGTTGGGTGGGCCGCCGCCGCGATCACGGCGGGTTGATCTTTATCGACCTGCGCGACCGGAGCGGTTTAATGCAGCTCGTTTTCGATCAGCAGAACGGGGAGGAGCTCTTTACCCTGGCGGAAAGCTTGCGCTCAGAGTATGTAGTGGCAGTGGAAGGCGATCTGGTTCACCGCTCTGCTGAGAATATCAATCCTTCTCTGCCAACCGGAGAGATTGAGGTCCATGTTACTAAAATGGAAATCTTGAACCGTTCCAAAACACCGCCCTTCTACATTGAAGACGATCTGAACGTGGATGAAAACCTGCGTCTGCGTTACCGCTATTTAGATTTAAGGCGCCCGGAGATGTTTAACCGCCTTAAGCTGCGTCACAGGACCGTAAAACTGGTGCGTGACTACATGGACGGCTACGACTTTCTGGAAGTGGAAACCCCGATGCTGACCCGCAGCACACCGGAAGGTGCGCGGGATTTCCTGGTGCCCAGCCGTGTTCGCCCCGGTTCGTTTTTTGCCCTGCCCCAGTCGCCGCAGCTGTTTAAACAGCTGCTGATGGTTAGCGGGGTGGAACGCTATTTTCAGATTGTGCGCTGCTTCAGGGACGAAGACTTAAGGGCCGACCGGCAGCCTGAGTTTACCCAGATTGACATTGAAACCTCCTTCTTTGGCAGTGAGAATCTCTTTGCCCTGCTGGAGGGGCTGATGGCTTTGCTTTGGAAAGAGATCCTCGGCTTTGAGCTAAAGCGGCCTTTCCTGAGACTGCCCTACAAAGAAGCGATGAACCTTTACGGATCCGATAAACCGGATTTGCGGTTTGCCATGGAGCTGGTTGATATTGACCAGCTTGCCGCAAAAAGCGATTTTAAAGTTTTTAAGAGCGCTTTAGA
>CAYGHB010000138.1:0-5132 GCA_964349375.1 uncultured Syntrophomonadaceae bacterium
TCTCCAGTCTGCTGGAAATGAAGGCACACGCGGTACCTTGCCAGTGCGCTGAGATCGGTCTCGATGTGGACAAAATCAGTGACCTGGAGCAGGTCAGAAAACTGCTCTAATCCTACCTTCAAAAAGCCCCCGGTGTTAGTGGAAAGAGAAATATGCGAAATATCGCATATTCTAGTGCAAAAAATCGCACAGCAATCAGTGTGAAGATTGTGAAAGAAAATTTATAATATCTTTAATGGTTGAGAATTTGCTGCTGTTAAGTGACTTAAGGGGCAGCATTTTTTTGAGCTCTTCAAGGCCAGTCCGGCATGCTTGTAGATGCCGTGAATTTGAGAACAATTAAGGGTGATGAGAGAGAAACCAATTAAAGAGAGGCGGGTTTTAATGAGGGTTACAGATGTGCGGATCAGGAGAATAACCCGGGAAGAAAAAATGAAAGCAATTGTTTCTGTAACTTTAAACGATCAGTTTGTGATCCACGATATAAGGATTATCGAAGGTTTAAACGGGCTTTTTGTGGCCATGCCCAGCAGGAGAACCCCCGGCGGAGGATTCAGGGATATCGCCCACCCGATCAGCTCTGAGGCCCGCAGGCATCTGCAGCAGGCAGTGCTAGGCGCTTACGAAGCGGAGCTGGCCGGTCAGCTGCTGCAGGCCTGATCTGACCAAGATTTTTGCCTCCTGCACTCAGCTTTAGTATAATAAGAGTAGCAGATGATCCGGCAGGAGGGTAACCGGTTGGGTAGTATTTCAGCAGTCGTCCTGGCTGCAGGCGAAGGGAAAAGAATGAAGTCGGCGCTGCCTAAGGTGCTCCATCCCTGCTGTGGCCGACCGCTAATTGACTATATTTTGCAAAGCGCCGCTTCTCTGACGACTGATATTGTTCTTGTCGTCGGGCACGGCGCTTCGCTGGTTAAAGATCAGCTTGGCGATCGGTGGCGCTATGCCCTGCAGGAAGAGCAGCTCGGTACCGGCCACGCTGTAATGCAGGCCATTCCCTTGCTGCCCCGGGAAGGGCTCCTCCTGGTACTCTGCGGTGATACCCCCTTAATAGACGAGCTGATCTTAAAACAACTGGCAGATGCCGGGCGTCAGGTTGCTGCAACGGTTGCCACGACCGTTGTGCCCAACCCTGAGGGTTATGGAAGGGTTATCCGCGACTCCCTCGGCCTGATCGATAAGATCGTTGAAGAGCGGGATGCCACTGAAGCTGAAAAAAGTATCTGCGAAATAAACAGCGGTACTTACAGTTTTGATTTGAAACAGCTGCGTTATTACCTGCCCCTCCTTTCAAATAACAATGATCAACAGGAATACTACCTGACCGACCTGGTGGCGATGATGCGTGCCGACGGGCTTCAGGTAAATGCCCTGGTGATCGACGATTACCGTAAGGGCTTGGGTATTAATGACCGTGTTCAACTCGCAGAGGCAGCAACGTTGATCAGAAGCGAGATCAATCGCAAACTGATGCAGCAAGGGGTTACGATCGAGGATCCTGCATCAACCTGGATCGACAGCGGGGTGACAATTGGTCCCGATACGGTTATCCGCCCCAACTGCGTAATCGAGAGCGGCACGGTGATTGGTGTTTCCTGCCAGATCGGGCCTGGCGTGCACCTGAAGCGGGCGGAGATTGGCGATCGGGTCTCAATCAGCTATGCCGTTGTCGAAAAGAGCGTTATTACCGGCGATTCCCGTGTCGAGCCCTTTACCCGGATTTACCCCGCCCCTTAGGGTCTTCTGCGGGCGGTTAAAAAGGAAGAGAAGATTTCCGCTAGCAGCAGGAAAAGATGATCCCCTGGGCGAAGGAGAAGATATCAATCAGTAGCGGGAGGGTTTTATTTGGTCAACGGTGATGAGCTGAAAATATTTTGCGGCAGCGCTAATCGCGGCCTGGCGGAGGAAATAGCCGGTTGCCTTGGGGTTAGCCTTGGCAACTGTGAAGTCAGCCGTTTCAGCGACGGAGAGATTTCAATCAGTATTGGTGAGAGCGTCAGGCGCACCAACGCATTTTTGATTCAACCACTTAGTTCGCCCATTAACGAAAGCATCATGGAGCTTTTAATCATCATTGACGCCCTCAAGAGGGCTTCAGCAAAAACGGTTAATGCCGTTATTCCCTATTATGCCTATGCCAGGCAGGATCGGAAAACCAAGGCCCGCGATCCGATTACGGCTAAACTGTTGGCCGACCTGATTACGGCCGCTGGCGCCACCCGGGTTGTGGCGATGGACCTACATGCCGGCCAGATCCAGGGTTTTTTTAATGTTCCCCTCGATCATCTTACGGCGCTCCCGATTCTCGCTAATTACTTAGATCAGAAAAACATTAAGAATGGGGTGGTCGTGTCGCCCGATTTAGGTGGGGTAACCCGTTCCCGCGATTTGGCCAACCGTCTGGGCATGCAGATTGCGATCATTGAAAAGAAAAGACCGGCGCCCAACAAGGCCGAAATAATGCATATCATTGGTGATGTAAAGGATAAAACTGCTGTAATTATCGACGATATGATTGATACGGCGGGTACCATTACCTTAGGCGCCGAAGCGCTGATCAAAGAGGGCGCTAATGAAGTATATACCTGCTGTACCCATCCCGTTTTTTCCGGGTCAGCCCTTAAACGACTAAGCGAGTCTCCGCTGAAAGAGATTATCTTTACCAACACAATTCCCGTAGACCGGGGTCAGCTGGCCGGTCTGCGCGATTGTTTCCGTCAGCTATCAGTTGCCCCGCTGATTGCCGAGGCGATCATGCGCATCCAGAACAGGGTGTCAGTCAGTGAACTTTTCGATTAAGTTGATCTTGTAAGCTTCCTGCTGTATACTGTATACTGTTGCAGAAGGAGGCTGGAATTAATGGAAAGATTGGTTTTGGAAGCACAAGCTCGTCCGTCTATGTCCAAGGGTCAGCGCAAACAGTTGCGCGGCGAAGGGAAAGTGCCGGCGGTCATTTACGGCAGGGGCGAAGATACACTGCCCTTAGTTGTAGACGGGCGCTCTTTAAGGCAGGTTTTAGTCACCGGGGGCGGCAACGTTCTCGTTGATCTGGCCGTCAAGGCCAGGGGCAAAAAAACTCGCCAGGAAACAGTGATGTTTAAAGATATTCAGAGGGATATTATTTATCAGGATCGGATTGTCCACGTTGATTTTATTCGTATTTCGATGACTGATAAAATTGAAGTTGCCGTTACGCTGAACTTTATTGGTGAACCGGCCGGCCTCGATGAAGGCGGAGTTCTCTCCATGGTTAGCCGTGAGGTGACGATCAAGTGCCTTCCCGGCGATATCCCAGAGCATTTTGACGTTGATATCTCCGCTTTGAATATCGGTGACAGTCTGGCTGCCGATGCGCTGGATATTGATGAGAAATTTGAAATGATTACCCCTCCGGAAACTGTCCTGGCCCAGGTCCTGGCACCGATGGCTGAAGAGGAACCGGAAGTTGAAGAAGTAGAGCTCGAAGAAGGCGAAGAAGCTGCCGCTGAAGAAAAGGAAGCAGCCACAGAGGCTCCTGAAGCTGAAGCAGCAGAGGAAGAATAAGTGGCTGATCAACATTTATCCTGTTTGGCATGAACATAATGCCCCTTCTTTGGAGGGGCATTGTTTATAGCAGAAAACCAGGTTGGAAGTGAGTAAATGTATCTAATTGTCGGGCTCGGTAATCCCGGGAAAGCTTATGCCGGCAGCCGGCACAATCTCGGTTTCCAGGTTGTAGAAGCGCTGTCGCGTGAGCTCAAAAGCTCCCGACCGGCAGCAAAACATCGCTCACTCTGTGCCCTCACAGAGTATAGCGGCAAGCAGCTGCTGCTGGTTCAGCCGCTGACCTATATGAACTTAAGCGGCCGGGCTGTTAATGAGCTTGTTTCTAATTATCAGGTCATGTTGGAAAATCTCTTGATTATCTACGATGATCTTGATCTGACTCCCGGTGTGATCAGGTTACGCCAGAGAGGCGGCAGCGCCGGCCATCGCGGGCTGCAGTCAATCATTGACTATTTAGGCACCGACCAATTTGCCCGCCTGCGCATCGGCATCGGTAAGGCGCCTGATGGCCTGGACACAGCGGCCTACGTTACCGGTTCTGTGGACGAACCGGATCGATCACTCCTTGTCGCAGCAGTAGACAGGGCGGTTGAAGCCGTACTTATGTTTGTCGGTGAGGGGCCGCTGGCGGTAATGAATAGCTATAATCAGGTCAAAGGGGAAAATGACGGGTCCCGGGAAACAATCGATGAAGATTAGCCCGGGTGGGAGCCTTCTTTCTTGCGCGCTTTTTGCAGGTGGTAGCGTAAAGCGCGCGGAGTTATTTTCAGCAGCTCAGCGGCCTTAACCTGGTTGCCGTAAGTGTCTTCCAGCGCTTTTTCGATTAAAGCGGCTAGCAGATCGTCGCGCCAGTTGCTAATATTGGTATTGAAAAGCTCAAAGTCAAACCCTTCCCGAAAAGTTATTGCCTTAAACAGATCGTTTTCAAATTGGTTGAGCAGACTTTCTAGTTTTTCGCCTTCCTCAGGGAGGCCGGTAAAAGCAGACTTGCTGACGGCACTAGCCGTTTGTTGTTCAGCGCTCTCCATAGCAGCATTTTTTAGATCCCGGCGGATTCGCTCCGGCAGATCATCGATTTCGATCAGGTCGTCTTTGCTCAGCAATAGAGCCTGCGCTACTGTATTGGAAAGCTCACGGATATTGCCGGGCCACTCGTGTTTTTTAATTAGCTCCAACGCTTCGGTATTGAACTGTTTAAGGGGAATCTGTTTGGCCTTTGATTCTTTCTCCAGGAAAAATTCTACAAACAGTTCAATGTCTTCCAGCCGTTCGCGAAGAGGCGGCAGATGAAGGGATGCTACATCAAGGCGGTAAAAAAGGTCTTCCCGGAATTTATTATCAGCAACTTTACCAGAAAGGTCGGCATTGGTAGCGGTGATAATCCTGGCTAATCTACTATGAATTGATAAAATGCACACCCCCTGGGCAATTTTTTAACGATTTCAAGGGAGGTACGCATCCATTTCCAAGGGGGTGCATATTAAGGATTTTTTATCAATTTCTCCAAATAATTAAGCAATTTTTCCGTCTTGAATCTCAATTATTCGGTGACAGGAAGATGCTACATCAGAATTATGGGTTACAAT
>CAYGHB010000139.1:0-5126 GCA_964349375.1 uncultured Syntrophomonadaceae bacterium
TCATTATTGGTGATATTTTTAAGAATCTCTTCGATCGCTTCAACTTCAGAGTAAGATAAACTTTCAAAAGCCCCTTCGGCCAGTTTTTTATTCCTGATTATTTCCTCTTCTTTTCCCAGTTCCTCGAGACGCTTAACAAGACCAATCAAAAGCACCCCTATTTCCACCATAACCAACTGATCATTATCAAGCGGTTTTTTGGCAGAGCAGATCATCAGCAGGGCTGACTTCTTCTCCCCGGCATCAAGAGGCACCAGCGAATAGTAGTAATCACCATTATTTTTTTGGGTTGGATCTGTTTGGTTGTAAACTGCCTCACTGCTCTTAAGCAGCTGCATTATATCCTTGTCGGTTTTAAGTGACTGATCCTTAATCAATAGATTCAGATTATCATCCAGCTTCAGTGAGCCGGATTCAGCGGTTAAAAGATCGCCTTCTCTGTTTACTATAAAAACAGCAGCGTCAATTATCGAAGAAATTGCGCTAACCGTCTGCTGCAGATTCGGCGTCTGACCTTCGCTTTCATGGAGAGAACTGTTCAATTGTCTGATCTTTTCGGTTAATGGACTCTTTTTCATTTTACAGGCCTCCTTTGTATATATAATTTATAATACATAATATTGTCTATGTCAATAATATTCTAACTTTTATTAGTCGTATTGACAACTTGTTGTTTTCACTAAAGATCTAGCAGCGGTTATTATTGGTGATTGTTTCTGAATAGGTATTCTGCCAGTCTATATACTTCTTTTAGTGGCAAACCTGAAATCCTGGCAATCTTGCAGCAATCTTCGTACTCGGGGGCAAAATGAAGAAGAGCCTCGCCCGGCTGGTTGGGGCTATATTTTATGCGGATGGCCCCCCACTCCGTCGTAACTTTACCTACCTCGCGCGGTTTCATTACTTTCTGAGCCCGGTTAAAACGTAGGCCCAGGGTGCTGGTTTCACTGAAGACCAGGTCGCGAATTGTGTCTAGCCTGTACGGCGGCAGAAGGACTGTCAACTGCACTGCGGGGCGGTTTTTTTTCATCTGGATTGGGGTAAAGAAAACATCCGATGCGCCGCAGGCAAAAAGTTTTTCCATCAGGTACCCGTAGATCTCCGGGTTAAGATCGTCGATATTGGCCTCTATCTGGATTAACTCCTCCTGGTATAGGGTGGCTGCCTTCTCCTCTTGTCCCAGGAGTACGCGCAGGTAGTTAGGGTAAGAAAGTTCATAGCTGCCGGCCCCGTAACCGACGGCCTCCAGTTTAAAGTCCGGCAGCGGCCCGAATTCTTTGGCAATGGTGGTCAGAATCGCTGCCCCGGTGGGCGTTACCAGCTCTACATTTTCCCGGCTGCCGCGCACCGGCGCCTTTCTCTTTGCAATCAGGGCCAGGGTTGCCGGCGCCGGCAGGGGCAGCCTGCCATGGGCTGTATGCACCTCACCGCTACCCATGGGCAGCGGTGACGCGTAAACTTCCGTCACCCCGAGCAGGTGGAGAGCAGCGGCAACTCCAACCACATCAACAATAGCATCAACCGCCCCGACTTCGTGAAAATGCACCTGATCGATGGTTGTTCCATGGACAGCTGCCTCTGCCTCGGCCAGGCTGTAAAAAATAGATTCACTCCTGTCTTTCACCGGGCCAGGCAGATTAGCATCATTAATCAATTTCATGATCTGCGGCAGGTGACGCTCCTGTTTTTGCTCTTTTTCAACAATCACCTGCGCCCTTGTTCCGGCCAAACCACCGCGCGTTATTTTTTCAGCAATTAGCTGATACCCTTCAAGCGGCAACCCGGCAAGAGCGGCGCGCAGCCGATCTAAATCGAGCCCAAGATCCAACAGGGCGCCGAGAGCCATATCCCCACTGACCCCGCTGTAACAGTCAAAATAGATTATTTTACCGTGGCCGGCTTCTTTGACGGTTCTGTTCACTGGTCTGCCACCTTTTCTCCAACCCTGTTGATCAGGGCCGCCATGTAACCTGCCCCGTAACCGTTATCGATATTTACAACCGCCACCCCGGTAGCGCAGCTGTTAAGCATAGTCAAAAGCGGTGCAAGACCGCCAAAATGCGAACCGTAACCAACACTGGTCGGCACGGCGATGACCGGGCAGGTGGCCAAACCGCCAACTACGCTGGCCAGGGCCCCCTCCATCCCGGCAACTACAACAATCACCCGTGCCCTGTTAATCAGATCCCAGTTGTCGAAAAGGCGGTGAATCCCAGCTACGCCAACATCGTAAAGGCGTTCAACACGGCTGCCGATCAGCTCAGCGGTTAGTGCCGCTTCTTCGGCAACGGGCAGGTCGGCAGTCCCGGCCGATACAACAGCTACTGAGCCCACCGGGCTTTTTCTTTCCCGCCCATGCAGCACCAGCGCCCTTGCTTCCCGATAGAAGCAGACGTCAGGAAGTATTACCTTTATCGCTTCGTAGGCATCTTCATCGGCCCGGGTTGCCAGGACAGTATCGCCGGAGGCCGCCAGATTTTTAAAGATGGCCGCAATCTGCTCCACTGTTTTGCCGGGGCAGTAAATAACCTCTGGAAAGTCGCGCCTTAAGTGGCGGTGGTGATCAACCCTGGCAAACTGAAGGTTTTCGTACGGTAAAAACTGCAACTTTTCAATAGCCTCTTCAATCTCAACTTTCCCACCCTGAACAGCAGCAAGCAAATCGTGCAACGCCTTTTTATTAATAGCCTTTAACCCCTTTGTAAAAACATAAAATTTTAGGTTACAAACAAAGTTTATCTATTATAATAGCGCAGAAGTTCAGTTTTGAAAAGGAAAAGCACAGTTAAAGGTAGAAGATCAGAAAAACGACAACCAGAGGGCAAGCGTCATGAAATGAGGGATTTAGGTGATCATCAAGTTCGACGGCAAAACCCCGCACATTGGCAATAACTGTTTTATTGCGCCTAATGCCACCCTGATCGGCGATGTAGTGGTGGAAGATAACGTAAGCATCTGGTTTGGCGCCGTACTGCGCGGCGATTACGGCAAAATAATTGTAAAAAAGGGCAGCAGCATCCAGGATAATGTGGTGGTGCACGTCATTCCGGATTGCGAAACCGTAATCGGTGAAAACGTAACCGTGGCTCACGGGGTAATTCTGCACGGCTGTACGATTGAAAATAGCGCTATTATCGGCATGGGTTCAGTAGTGCAGGATTTTTGCATCATCGGCGAAGAATCGATGATTGCTGCCGGGGCTGTGGTGCCTAGCAACATGAAAGTGCCAGCCAGGCACCTGGCCGCCGGTGTCCCGGCCGTAGTAAAGAAGGAAATCACCGGAGCCTCCCTGATGTGGGTCAAGACCAGCGCCCAGATGTACCAAGAGCTGGCCGACCGTTACAAAGAGCAAAAGATCGGCAGTTAACCTGGTAGGGCGCTTCCTTGCGGGAGCGCCCTTCTTGTTTTAGTATTCTGCCGGAAGTTTGTTCAGCTCGGCCAGGCTGAAGACCGGGCCGTCCTTGCAGACATAAACCGGCCCGATGTTGCAGCGGCCGCACTTGCCTACCCCGCATTTCATGCGCATCTCTAAGGTAGTGATAACCTGATCATCAGCAAATCCGAGCTTCTCCAGGGCCTGCAACACATACTTAATCATGATCGGCGGGCCACAGGTAATAGCTACTTTGCCCTGCGGTGTAAAGGCCAGCTCTGAAACATAAGTTGGCACAAAACCGACATGGCCAGGCCAGTCGGGAAATTCAGCATCCACGGTAAGGTATACCTTGGTATCCGGCTGCTCAGCCCAGGTTTCCTTAACCTCACTCTTGCGAATCATATCGGCCGGGCTGCGCGCCCCGTAAACAATATCGATGTGACCGTAATCCTTACGGTTAGCAAAGCAATACCCAATCAACGACCTGAGCGGCGCAAGGCCGATCCCCCCGCCGATGAAAAGCAGGTCCTTGCCCTTCATCTCTTCAACGGGAAAGCCGTTACCGTATGGCCCCCTGATTCCAATCTGGGTGCCGGGAGCCAGGGAATGAAGAGCGCCCGAAACCGCACCCACTTCCTTGACGCTGAACTCAAGGCAGTCGCGACAGGTAGGCGATGAGGTAATCGAAAAAATCGCCTCGCCGACGGGCGGTATTGACAACATGGCACACTGGCCGGGCATGAATTCAAAAGGCAGACCTTCTTTGCCTGAAACCCTGAGGGTTTTAATGTCAGGAGTCTCCACGGTAATGTCGAGAACTGTAGCTGTCTGAGGCATTAAGGGATTAGCGCTGCACATCCTGTTCACCTCCCAGGGCTTTGATCGCCTGCACAATATCTAAGTTAACCGGGCAGCCGCGCAGGCAGCGGCCGCAGCCAACGCAGGCTATTTCACCATATGTTTCAGGGTAATACTGCAGTTTATGCAAAAAGCGCTGCCTGACCCTCTCCTTACGGCCGGGACGGGGGTTGTGCCCACCGGCCATCTGGGTAAAATGGCCGTACATGCAGCTGTCCCAGCAGCGGAAGCGCTCGCCGGCCATTTCGTGGCCGTAATCTTCAACATCAAAACAGTAGCAGGTTGGGCAAACATAGGTGCAAACTCCACAACCGAGACAACTCTTATAAAGTTTATCCCAGGCAGGATCTTCAAAGCGGCCTTTCAGACTCTCGCTGAAGCCTTCCAGATCCAAACCAAAATCAGCGGTTTTAACCGCAGCCGGCTCATAAGACTGCCCGTTTGCATCAACCAGCAAAGAAGCAGTACTTTTAAGGAAAGCTTCACCTTTTGGCGTTTGCGCTTCAAGCATTAAATTCCCGCTCCGGGGATCAAGGCCGGCCATCAAATCGGCACCGGGAGCGTTAACCGGATCAATACCGAAAACACCGCAAAAACAGAAGGGGTCGGGCGCAACGCAGGCCAGCGCAACTACCGTGGTTTTGTCGCGTCTTTCCCTGTAGAGTTCATCTACCGGCTCCTGGTTCAGGTAAACCCGATCGAGCATCTCAATCGCTTTCAGATCACAGGGGTGAACTCCGAAGGCAATTGCCGGTTCCAGCTCTTCCCCTGCCGCTAGCTCCATAGCCTGACCGCTGCAGCGATAGCGCATGTAGGTTTCTTCCCGCGGAAAGAAGAGATCCTTGGGCGATACTGCGCTGGTCGGAGCATCAAGGGCCACCTCAAAGCCCTC
>CAYGHB010000140.1:0-5081 GCA_964349375.1 uncultured Syntrophomonadaceae bacterium
GGTCTCACTGCTCTGAATTCTTTCTCACGCGAAAATTTATCGTTGGTTATCCTGCGTTTCAACTGGGGCGCTGATATTAAGAAAGTTAGAGAAGATGTTAATGTCCGCATGGATTTGATCAGCTTTCATGACGGTGTCCAGCGGCCGCTTCTTTTTGAGTTTGACCCGACTCTACTACCGATTATGCAGGTTTCTGCCAGCGGTTCTGAAGATCCCCTCGAGTTAACCCGCTGGCTTGAGGAGAATGCCCTGCCCAGGCTCGAATCGCTGACCGGCGTAGCCAGCGTGCAGATCCAGGGTGGAGCCCGTCAGGATCTTTTTATCCGGACCACTCCCGAAGTGATGGCGGAATATGAAATATCTTTTGAACAGATTGCCAATGTCTTACGCGCCAGCCTGATAGATCTTCCCGCCGGGATTATCGAACTCGACGACCGGCAGGTCAGGGTAAGATTTCTGGGCCGCTATGCCGACAGTGATCTTTTATCTGATCTGATTGTCGGTTTTAAGATCGATCAGGAAGCGCTTGCCAGGCTGGTTGGACAGGAAGTTGATATTAACTTAAACCAATTCCTATCAAGACAAAACGGCGGATTATCCGTCGGCGCCGGAACTGCTTCGCGTCCGGTTCCAACAAATGAACTCTACTGGGACGATCTGTTTAGTTTCGATCGGGTAATCTTTGCCGGAGGCAACTTGATTCTTCCACTTAATGCCGATTGGGTTGCGCAAAGTGATGGTGATATGTCTTCCAGTTTACGACTTTTCACCGTTAATCCCAATGTAACGTACGACCAGGGGCTGCAAAGCCTGGTCATGTCACTTGAGGGTCTCGGCAAGACTCCCCTGCAGACTGCAGAAAATCCTTTAGCCTTAAGGGACGAAGGTGTGGTCAGGCTGGAAGATGTTTGGCTGATCAACCAGGCATCACTGGATAATGGTTATCTGATTGTGCCCCTCGATCAGAGCCGGCTTAATCAAAATGAAATAACCTTTGACCAGTTAAGATCTATTGCTGTTAATCACCCGCTAATTATCGACTCTGGTCCGGAACAGGTTAAGATTGCTTTTCACCAGGATTGGGAAAGAGTTCGCCGCGAGCCGATATTGTCTGTTCCTGATTACGGAGCATGGCTGAGTGGAGTACAAAGCGATATTCAACAAGAGATTGGTGATACGTCGAGGATATTGGAAGAAAGCCTTACCGATATTGCCACATCAATTATTGTTAACTCCATGATCCCCGGAAGCTCATCTTTTGGCGCAATTGCCTTTGATGATGATTTCCCAATTGACCCAATTTCGCTTGGGATGCTGGCTGAAATTAAGCAGGATACCTATAACCCCTCAACAATCAGTCGCTACAACCAGTTACCCAGCATCGGGCTGGTGGTCCAAAAAGAAGGCGACGCCAACACGGTAGTTGTTGCCCGTCAGCTTCGCATGGAGTTTCAGAAGCTGGCAGACGAGAGTGAAAGCAGTGACTTCACGGTGCAGTTTAACACGGTTTTCGATCAGGCTGCGGAGATCGAAAGCGCTCTCGCCGATCTGGCCTGGTCGCTGGTCGGAGGGGCAATTCTGGCCGTTCTGGTGCTGATCCTTTTCTTGAGAAACTGGCGTACCACATTATTTATTGCAATCAGTATCCCTGCAGCAATTATCACTACCTTTACACTGCTTTACTTTTCCGATCTGACCATTAATTTAATGACCCTGGGCGGACTGGCCCTGGCTGCAGGCATGCTGGTTGATAACGCGATCGTGGTTAGTGAAAATATCTACCGCCACTACCAGATGGGCAAAGTTCCGGCAGAAGCTGCTGTGGAAGGCGCCCGTGAGGTGGCAGGGGCAATTACGGCATCTACCCTAACCACTTTAAGCGTTTTTTTCCCCGTTGTTTTTTTGAGCGGTCTGGCCGGTCAGCTGTTCTGGGAATTTGCGTTAACTGTAGCCTGTGCTATACTCGCTTCGCTGCTTGTTGCATTAACTGTCATCCCCCTGATGGCATCGCGGTCGCTTAGTCTTAACCATGATCAAAAAGAAAAAACCCATAAGACTAAGCGACTTCCAACATACCGAGAAATGCTCGACCTGGCAGTGCGCTACCCCTGGTGGGTGCTGCTTTTTGCAGCTTTTTTTGTAGTAGTGGGCATCGTGGCGTACGGCACCCTTGGTAGTGAGCTATTCCCCTCTCCTGATGAATCCGCTTTTAGGATTGACATTACTTTGCCCCCGGGAACAATTATGAAAACTACGGATGATTTTGTGGCAGAAGTTGAAGCTATACTTGCGCTGAGGCCTGAGGTGTTATCTTATTCAACCCGTGTTGGGGGGTCCGGTTTTGTCGGTATACCTGGTGAAGGCGGTATATCAAATGAAGCCCAGGTAAGGGTAGAAATTGAACCCCAATATGTTGGTGATATTAACGAGATTATGGATGAGGTAAGGCTAGAGATGAGTAAAATAACGGGTGAAGCTGATGCGGCTTTTACCCGTGAATCGCTGCTTGATGCGGCCGGCCTGGAAACCCGCCTTGATCTGGTCATCAGCGGCGCTGAATTACCAGAAATCATTAAGCTGACAGAGCAGGCAGCCAGATTGCTTATAGAGCACCCATCTTTTTCGGATATTCAAACATCACTTGAAGAGAGCAGGCCGGAGGTGCATATCCGGTTGGATCACGGCCAGGCCTTGCAAAAAGGGGTAACCTTGATCCAGGTGGCGACGGCAGTGCGGCAGGCGCTGGAAGGGATACCTGTAAGTCGCATTGAGACCGAAGCGGGAGTCCTTAATATTGTTCTTGGCTATCAACAACAGGAGATCAGCACGATAGAAGACCTCGGGAACATCGGTTTTTATACTCCGACCGGAGAATACCTGCAGTTAAATCAGGTGGCGGAGCTTACCGAGGCTTTTGGCCCTCAGAGTATTCCCCGGGAGAACCAGCAGATCGTCGGGCAGATCCAGGTACAGTACAGTGACATAGACCTGGGCACAGCGACAGCAGAAGCCCTGACCATACTTGAGGATCTAAACTTGCCTGCCGGTTATAAGGTAAGAACTGCCGGCAGCTCCAACCTGATGGGCGATGTAATGTCCGAGCTGCAGCTGGTGCTGATCGTTGCTGCGCTCCTGGTCTACCTGGTTATGGCGGCCCAGTTCGAATCGCTGCTTCATCCCTTCATCATCATCTGCAGCCTGCCCCTCGCTTATGCCGGTTCAGTGCTGGCCCTGATTATCACCGGCAACGAGGTTAGCATCCCGGCCATGATCGGGGTGGTGGTGCTTTCCGGCATCCTGGTCAATGACGGCATCATCATGGTTGATTTTATCAACCAGCAGCGCCGGATTCACGGATTACCCCTGGTTGAGGCGATTGTTGAAGGGGCTGCTGCCCGTCTGCGTCCCATTTTAATGACAACCGCGACCACCGTCCTCGGGCTTGTGCCCCTGGCGATGGGACTTGGCGAAGGAGGTCAGCTGCAGGCGCCGATGGCGATCACCATCATCGGTGGCCAGATCACCGGCACCATTCTCCTGTTACTGGCCATACCATCGATCTACAAGATTGTTAACCGGGTAAAAGCTGCCGATCAGCACGAACCGGTAAAAGATAATAGCAAGCTTAGGCCTTTCAGGGTTAACGGTTCAGGCAACGGCCGGGATCGCCAATTTATAATGCTGGCTCTGCGGATGATCGTGGTTTTAGGGCTTGCCGCCCTGATCCTCTACTTGATGAAAGCCTACTGGTAGCGGATCAAGCGTTTTGTGATCAACTTATGTGAAAGAGTTTTTTGAGGGGGTTTCTAAATGCGGTTGGAATCGGTAAACATGAGAGAGCCCGGCAGTAAAAGAGAGCAGATTTTACTGGCGGCAGTGGAAAAATTTCTGGAAAAGGATTTCTACCAGGTCACGGTTGTTGAGATTGCAGAGCAGGCCGGGGTTGGCAAGGGCACTGTTTATGAGTATTTTTCCAGCAAAGAAGATCTCTTCAAGGAGTGTTTTTCATATTGTGCCGATTTTTACCTTCAATCTTTCCGGCAATTTTTAATTAATCCCCACTCAGTAAAACGGTCGATGCAGGATGTGGTTTTTGCCCACCTCGAGTTGATCAAAGATAATCGCAAAAGACTTCACCTGCTCTATAACGAAAGACCATTTAACTTTCAAGAGTTGCAGGGCTGGATTATTGACAAACGCCAGGAGCTTTTGCAGGAAGTTGTCGGCTTACTCGAGGAGGGAGTCAGGCTGAAAGAGGTCCGCCCCAACATAGATCTTGAAATGGCCGGCCGCCTTTTTTTGGCCCTTACCTACGTCGTAATTGGCGGCATGGTCATTATCGACAACCTGGAGTTAGGTCGGGATCAGGTTTCCGGGTTGTTTGATCTCTACTGGCAGGGTATCAGCGCCGAAAAATAAAACCGGAAGATAACTCGTGGGTAGAGTTCTGCTTCCGGTTTATTGATAAATATTAAAGTTTCTTTATTGTTATACAGCCTTACCTACTTCGCGGCCCAGCGCTTTTGCCGCTTCTATCGCTTCCTGATCGGGATTCCAGAGTACTTTAAGCCCATCTTTGTTTATCAACTCAAATCCTGCTTCTTCCAGCAGCTGGTTAACTACCCCCACCGATTCACCACTCCACCCGTAACAGCCGAAAGCGACTGCCTTCTTCTGCTTAAACTTTAGTCCTTTGGCCATTTCCATCAGGGAAGAGATTGAGTGGAGAATGCCCTTGTTAATGGTTGGCGAGCCGACGACAATGGCCTTGGATTTAAAAATCTCGGTTACGATATCATTAACATCGGAGCGGGCGGCGTTGTAAAGTTTAATATTCAGTTCAGGATTTTCTTCTTTCAAGCCCTGGGCAATAGCTTCCGCAGTCTTTCGGGTACCATCCCACATTGTGTCATAGATAATTGTTACCTGGTCTTCCTGGTAACTGTCTGCCCACTCCAGGTACTTATTGACAATCTGTAGCGGGTCGTCACGCCAGATTACACCGTGACTGGGACAAATTATCTCTACCGGCAGATTCATGCCGACCACTTCCTTGATCTTGGCCGTAACCAACGGGCTGA
>CAYGHB010000141.1:0-5032 GCA_964349375.1 uncultured Syntrophomonadaceae bacterium
GGGAGAAATATTATTTATTTCCCGCAATCGCTCATCCCAGGCGACGTTTAAATCATCATCCCGAAGCAGCCAACGCTTCAGAGACAACGCTTTTTAATATTCTTAAACAAAGAGCTTCTTCTTTAATATAACAATTACCGGAATAAGGCCGGCGGTTATAGCGAGAGCGATCAGCATTTCGAACCAGACCGAACTTAGCCGTTGGCCCATGACCGATACTTCCCAAATTGGCTTGATAATCCAGTAAAGGGGGAAGAATTGGGCAATCCACTGCGGCCACTCGGGAAAGAGATAGAAGATTACCGGGACGAAGAGAAAGATGCCCAAACTCTTAATCAGGGTAAAGAGCATCGTTGCCGTTTTAGAGATGATGCCGATGATCAGGCCGATCTCGGCCGTGAGTGCGGCTGCAAGCGCAATAACGGCAACAACCTCCAGCGGCCGAGGCCCGAAAGCGCTGTTCATGAGTAGTGTGGCCACAGCCAAAAAGAGGGCAAAAAGAAAACCGAGCAACCATTTAGCTGCCAGCACTTCACCGGCTTTAGCCGCAGTAACGATCATCGCTGTCAGGGTGCCGTTTTCCTTTTCCTCGACCAGACTGGCGCTCGGCACCCAAATGCCGGCCATCACCAGGGCATAAAAAACAATCACCGGAACCAACCTAATGGAGATCGGCAAACCCGGCTCACCCAGGTAGACTGTGTTAACCTCTACCGGGGCATCCGCTCCTTCAAGCCCGCGGATCATCTCCACAGCGCTAACAGCAATGATGATCCGGTTCGAAGCAAGGCTCTCTCCACTCATATAAAAATGCAGAAGCGGCTTTTCGCCATCCCTGACGGCCTGATCAAAGCCGGCTGCCAGCACCAGGCCGGCATCAAAGTCGTGGTTTTCAACCCGGCTCAGGAGCTCTTCAGGATCATCTAAAATTGTTACTGCAAAACCTTCAAGCGCCAAGGCCTCCGCGGTCAAGACCGAGCTGCCCAGGTCAACAATACCTAAGCGCGGCTGCGGTTCAAACAGCGAGCCAAAGGCAAACTGAAACAAGAGTGTTAAGGCAAAGGGCATCACCAGGGCCCAGATAAAGAAAGGTTTGCGCGGCCCGATCGAAAAATCTTTACGCAAAATCCGCAGAACTCTTTTCAGGTTCATAATGTTGCCACCTTCCTCTTTAAAACAAACAAGCCTGCCGCAAAAATAACCAGAGCCCAGAGGGCGGCAATACCAAGCAAGGCCATTGAATCGGCCCACATGGTTTCATGGATCGTCACATCATATAGCAGCTTGACTATCGGGTAACTGGGTAAAACTCTGACCCAGGAAGCAACCGATCCGGGAAAGAGTACAGCAAAAGCGGGAATCATCAGCGGAATCAGGAACAGTAGGCTGAACATCAGCTGGCCGATAAAATCTTTACCGGCTGAGCCAACCAGCATGGCTACCGCTGTAAAGAGCAACGAACCTAAAATAACAATGAGCAGTAAAAGCAACCAATTGGTGGCCGTAAAAGCGCCAACCAACGCTAATACAATCAGGGCCTGGCCCAGGGCCAGAATAGTGCCGAAAATGGTCTTGGAAAGTAAAAAGTGGCTGACCTTGAGCGGAGTAACCAGAAGCGCTGTAACGGTGCGCTGTAGAACTTCATTGGAGATCAGCGAGGCGAGAGCGAAAGTTTCCATCATCAGGATAAAGATAGCGATCAGCGGCCGCATTCTGGCCCGCATCGAAATCTGTTCTCCCAAGCGGTCACGCCCCAGGATAATGGTATCATCAGGCGGCAGTTCCACTGGCAGCTCTTTTCCGGCCAGCATAAAGGCAAGCTCGCGCACAAAGCCCTGCATGGCGCCCCGGATTTCCTCAGGAACAGCAGCATCGGCATAAACGGTTACCTGCGGCTTTCGCTGCATCAGCACTTCACTAAAAAAAGTCGATGAAAAAGAGATCCCCACCCCTATGCTAACCTTATTAGCCCCTTTAGGCGCCTTTTCATCAAGCTCAGGATCTATAAAGATATAGCGACCTTCAACCGTTTTGTAAACCAGCAGTTCTCCACTGATTGCTTTTTTAAGCTCATCTTCGCCGGCAAACTCGATTAGCTGCAGTCCCTCTTCCTCAAAAGTTGATTCAAGTTCCGCCAGCCGGGCAGCATCCTCTACCGGAAAACCGGCGGCTAAAAGCTCCGCTTTACTTGCTTCGAAAATCACAGACAGGGGAGGGGTAATGGCAAAGGGCAGTTCTTCATCAACCGAATCGGGAACAATCCAGAATATGGCCACGAAGAATACTAGGCTGAGAACTGTGAGAAAAAGGTAGATACTGTTGCGACTGTAAATGCGGATATCTTTTTTAAGCACCGCCGCCAGCAGCCTGCCGGTTGAAATTGGTTTATTCATTACACCAGCCCCCTGCCGGTCAGGTGAATAAAGATCGCTTCCAGCGTAGCTTCTTCGGTATGGATTGTCATCAGGTCGGGCGAAGCAGCCAGCTCGCTCAGGCGGGCAGAAGAACTCTCGCCATCCAAGGGCAGCTCCTCTTCGCGCACCCCGTCACCATCACGCAGCCTCACCCGTACGGCCCGCTTTCCATACTTTAACTTTAAGTTTTCGGCCGTATCAATGGCCACAATTTTTCCTTCATTGATAAAAGCCACCCTGTCTGAAAGCTCATCCGCCTCAAACATATTATGGGTGGTCAGCAGCACCGCCGCTCCCCGATCGGCTTCTTCCTTGATCGTTTTACGGATCGCCGTGGCGGTAACCGGGTCAAGCCCGTCGGTCGGCTCGTCTAAGAAGAGCACTTTTGGTTTATTAATGAAGGCCCGGGCAATCATCAGGCGCTGCTTCATACCCTTGGAATAATTGGCTACCCGATCTTTGGCCCGATCAGCCAGGCCGACCCGCTGCAGGGCTTCAAGCGAGCCGGGGTTTTTAATGCCGAATAGAGAAGCAAAGAAATCAAGGTTCTCAAGGGCGGTCATCTCCAGGTAGAGATTTTTCTCCTCAAAGGAGACTCCAATTTGCGACTGGATCTGAGGATCGTCACGCCCTACATCGCGACCCAGAATCCGGGCCGAACCGCCTTTAAGAGGCAGCTGACCGGTGAGCACCTTGATGGTGGTCGACTTGCCGGCGCCGTTAGGACCAAGAAAACCGAGTATTTCGCCCGGATAAACCTCAAAGCTAATTTCATTCACCGCCTGCAGGTTTCCATACCAATGGCTCAACTGATCAACAGCAATGGCCGGGGCGTCCCGCCTTACTTTCGGCAGCGGCTTTTTCTGATCTTTTTTCTGGTCAGGCTGATCAAAGGTTTCAAAGAACCTGTCCGATTCGGCTGAAGTTTTAGGCTTAAATCCGATCGAAGCCAGTTCATCATCCTGCAGTACGGGCGGCAAAGGCTGTGGTTTCAGCGATTGTTGTATTTGAGGGGTTTGACGGGTATTCAGGGTTTGTTTTTCAGCATCACCGGCTCTGACAAATTGGCCTTTTTCCCAATAACCCCTGACCGTAGTACCATCGGGTTTGGTGTAGGTTCCATAACCATGCTGTCTGCCATCCCGAAATTCTCCATTAAATGAGCCGCCGCTGGCATAATAGATTGTGCCTGAACCGTGAGGTTTCCCATCAAGCCACTCTCCCATGTAGCCGGCGCCACCTGGCAGCTGCAGGCGGCCTCTGCCGGAGGGCACACCTCCCCGCAGCTGACCGCTGTAAGTGCCCTTCATCCAGGGTACGGTCCGGTTCTCACCTTCGGAAACCTTGCCATTTTCATCCATTGTCAATCACCCGCTTCTCCTAAGATTTTACCCCTTATTAATCGTCTTCTGGCTCTTCCTTTTTCATTTTTGCCAGCAGTATTTTCCAAACCTTAATCTTTAACGGTATAACTATCGCAGCGGCAACAACAATTAAAACCCATCCCCACCAGGGCATTTTTCTCACCTCCAATCATCGACCTAATCGGGCATTGTAGTTTTTAAGTGACTGATCATCTTTTCAAGCTCCAGTAAATAAAGCTTCAGGGCTTCCATACCAGTCCGGGTCAGGGTAACACTGGTCAGTGGCCTGTTATCTTTAAACGACTTGGCAATCGAAAGATACCCAACCTCCTCCAGCCTTTTTAGCTGAACCGACAGGTTACCGGCACTTAGCTCCAGTTTTTCTCCCAGTTCGGAAAAAGGAACTTCCGATCCGCTTGTGGCCAGGTAACTGATAATCTGCAGACGGGCCGGTTCATGGATGACCCGGTCCAGTTCCGGTTTATTATGTTGCTCCCGACCAGTTGCCATCTGTGCCTCTCCTTAAGACCGGTGTGCCGGCAGTTCAATATAGAGCAAGAGACCGGCCAGGATAAAGCCCACCCCGAAAGTAAAACCGAGCACCACCATGGGATGATAGACATCGGCTGTGAAGAAAGCCAATAGTCCGGATGCGATCAGCCAAACGCTCAGCAGGTAAAGCTCTTTAAAGTAGATAATCGGGCTCATGGCAATAAAGAGCAGCCCAAAGAGGATAGCCAGAACCGGGACAATATAGATCAGCTGACCCCTGGTACAAAGGAAAATGATGATCAGGGCAATCACAAAGAGATAGGGCAGCATCAGGCTAAGCATCCGGGAAGTATAGATCTCGTCAAAAAGCCTGTTCAGGTTCATATCCTTGCTGATCGCCCGGCCGCTTTTGATAAATCCACCGGCCTTGATAAAACCGAGGCTGATCCAGCAAATCCCGACCAGCACGAAGATGGTAACCCTGATATTTTGTGGTATTGCCTGAAAAGAACCGTAACCGGTTATGAAGTAATAGAAGAGGGTAGCAAAGAAGGTAACCATTAACCCGGCAATCAACATCACGCCTCTCATTGCCCGACGTGTATCGATAAAGCGGAAAAAATTATCACTCTTAGTAACAGCTTCTTTAATCAGCTTTAAATCGGCAATTACTTCACTTAGCTCCTGCTCTTTGTGATCCATAACAGGTCGAGTAGACGCTCGACTTCCACCTCACTTTCACTAATTTCGCTGAATGTGAGA